>CAYMMC010000793.1:0-1502 GCA_964391125.1 uncultured Akkermansia sp. | reverse complement strand
CGCTGCAGCTCGTCGATGGTCGCCTGCACCGCCCCGCATTTGGAATGGCCGAGAACGACCACGAGGCGGGCGCCGGTGACCTCGGCGGCGTATTCGATGCTGCCGATCTGCGAGGGGGCCACGATGTTCCCGGCGACGCGGATGACGAAGAGGTCGCCGAGCCCTTGGTCGAAGACGATCTCGGCGGGGACGCGCGAGTCGGAGCAGCCCAGGATGACCGCGAAGGGCTGCTGCCCCGCGACGAGCCTTCCTCGGCGGAGGGAGCCGCAGAGCCCGCCCTCTCTGCGGTCCTCCGCGAAGCGGAGATTTCCTTCGCGCAGGCGGTCCAGGGCAGGGTGGGATGGGGTCATGTAATCCGTACGATAGCGCGGGCCGGGACGGAATGCAAGGCTGGCGATCGCCCCGCGGTCCCTTTCGCTCCCCCTCCCCCCCCTTTCTTGGACGGCTCAGAAGGACACCGTCAGCGAGACGCCGCCGTGGAGGATGTCGGACTGCGGCCCGCCCACGCCCACGTCGATGCCGTCGGCGATCATGCCGCCGGTGGCGCCGTTGTAGCCGATGTAGGGGGTGAGGGTGGTGCGGCAGTTCAGCGCGATCGGGAGGGAGGCCTTCACGTAGTAGTGGTTCCAGCCGGAATCGCGGGGGATGGCGAAGGTGGCGCTGTCGTAGTAGCCGTCGCTGTAGCCGACGCCCGCGCCGAGGACGACGGAGGCCTCGTCGCAGAGTTCGAAGGTCTTCTCCACGCCGAGATCGTGGAACCATCCCGCCGCCGTTCCCCGGCCGCCGAAGGCCTGGACGACGTTGTAGGCGAGATCGACGAAGCCGAGGCTGCGGGAGACGCCGAGATAGATCTCGCCGTAGCCCCCCGTGCTGGTCACGTTGCTGCGGTATTCGGGAAAGGCGAAATGGGTGTAGCCGAGGTTGACGTCGAAGCCGGCGTGGCTGCCGAGGTCGAATTCGACGTAGGCGTTGAACTCGTCGTAGCCCGCGCCGCCGCCATTGATGCCGTTGAGGTACCAGGTCCCCACGGTGACGGGGACGGCGAAGCCCTCGAAGGTGTAGTTCGCGTCCATCCAGACGCTGTCGCGGGCGAAGCGGACCCCGTAGAAGACGTAGTCGGTGTCGTAGCCGATGCCGACTTCGCCGCCGAGGTCGACGCATTCCTCGATCGGATTCTTTTCCACGGGGGCCTTGCCCCAGTCCCCCGCAAGGGCGGCGGGAGTCGTCGTGCCCAGGGTCATCGCGGCGATCGCCGCCAGAAGAATTGTCTTGTTCATGATGGATGGATGGTGAGTTAGGTGGCTGTCTTGTTCGTTTTGTAAGAGAGCACCGGAACAACAAGCATTCTTCGTGCCAAGGAGGGCGACGGAGTCTGTGTAAAAGGGAGCGGCGCGGGGCCATTCAAGCGGAAGGACGGGGAGGGCGCTATCTTAAATTAACCCTAGATATCATATTTGTTCCGGTAGTTTCACGTTTTTTTGTCATTCGGCTTGCCATGGGTC
>CAYMMC010000792.1:0-1504 GCA_964391125.1 uncultured Akkermansia sp. | reverse complement strand
TGCAGCAATACTCCTCCGCGTAGGGCAGATCGACGCCGAGGTCGGCGATGTTCTTCACCTTGCCCTCGGCCAGGAGCAGGGTGCCGATCGGCTCGGAGGTGGCCACGGCGTCGACCTCGCCCTTCTGCAGGGCGAGCCCGAGCTCTCCGGAAGGAAAGACCCGCCATTCGATCTCGTTCCTCGGATCGATCCGGTTCCTGCCGAGCACCCGGTTGGCGAAGATGAACGGAGGCGTGCCCATGCCCGGAACGCCGATGCGCTTGCCCCGCAGGTCCTCGACCGTCGAGATCGGTCCGTCCACGGGCGCCTGGACCCGCAGGCAGCCCCGGTGGACCCCGGCGGTCATCTTCACGTCCAGGCCCTCCTCGATCGGCTTGAGGAACATCATCACCGGCTGGTGGCCGATGTGGAAGCCACCGAGTCCGAGGACGTCCTTGAACTGCGCCCATTCCACCTTGATCTTCTCCACCGCGATCCCCTGCTCCTCGAAGAAGCCCTGCTCCATCGCCACGAACAGCGGCGCCTCGCAGGTGATCCCCATGAAGCCCACCTTGACCTTGGTGAGGCCCTCGGGCGTGACCTCGGCGATCTCCGCCGCCCGTTTGCATCCCTGCGCGAGCAGAGGGACGAAGGGAAGGCTCTGGAGGAACGTTTTCCGGGAAATCGGCATCGTCATAGGCAAGCCCCCACCCAAGACGGAGCGGCAATATGCCGCAAATACATTCTGAGCATTAATCTGATGCCGAAATGGCATACGATTAGGTTGCAGCCGCAAGCTCATTCCGAGAAGAATGGGTTCGATTTCCATGATCGGAGGTCGCGGCAGGAGCGCTGAGGGCGGATCGAGTGTCCTTGCGACGCGCGAGCGAGGTCGATGACCTCGCCTACAGCACGACCGCGCCAAGACGTCCGAGGCCGGAAACCTGCAGCCGAGCTCATCGGGCTCGGTCGGACGCGGCGGGGACGAACGAATCGTTTGCCTCCGGTGCGCCGGTGCCGCAACGTTCCCCTTTTCCCATCCATCCCATCCATGAAAGTGCTCGTCACCGGCGGAGCCGGCTACATCGGAAGCGTGGCCGTCGACGCCCTCCTCGCAGCGGGGCACGAAGTCGCCGTGCTCGACAACCTCTACCAGGGCCACCGCGCCGCGCTGAATCCCGCCGCCGCCTTCTTCGAGGTCGACCTCAAGGACAAGGCCGCCGTCGACGCCGCGATGGCCGGTTTCCGCCCGGACTCGGTCATGCATTTCGCCGCCTACACCCTCGTGGGCGAGTCGGTGGAGCTGCCCTTCAAATACCTGGGCGAGAGCGTCGGCAATGCCGTCAACCTGATTTCCTCGGCAGTGGAGCACGGCGTGGAGCGCTTCATCTTCTCCTCGACCGCGAATCTCTTCGACGAACCCGAGCGCATCCCCATCGCGGCGGACGAGCGGATCGTCCCGGGCAGCCCCTACGGCGAATCGAAGTTCTTCGTCGAGCGCATCCTCCACTGGGCCCACCGGACC
>CAYMMC010000791.1:0-1506 GCA_964391125.1 uncultured Akkermansia sp. | reverse complement strand
GCTCTCCCTGCGGCGACTTGCCCCATTCGTCCGGATGGGTGATGAGGTTGGCGACCTCCGCGTGACCTGCGGATTCGGCCAGGTTGGCCGCCGTCCGGTTGTCGAGATCCACCGCGAAGGGGTTCGCCTGGTTCTGCAGCAGGGCCCGCACCGCCTCCCGCTTGCCCGCCGCCGACGCGATCATCAGCGGAGTCTTGCTTTCGGGACTGCGGGCGTTGATGTTCGCCCCTTGGCCGAGCAGTGCGTCGATCACCTTCGGATCGCCGCCGAAACTGGCCACGAGGAGGCTGTCGTCCAGCTCCGTCGGGGTGGCCTCGACCGCGAGCAGGGAGACGACTCCGGCATGGCCGTTGTAGGCCGCGATGGACAGGGCGCCCCATCCCTCGCTGTCCCGGATCGAAGTGTCGGCGCCGCGCGCCACGAGCATCCTCGCCACCTCCTCGAAGCCCTTCGCCGAGGCCGAAAGCAGCGCGTCGCGACCGCTTTGGTTCACCTTTCTCGGATCGGCGCCCATCCCGAGAATGCGCTCCACCGCCGCGACCTGGCCGGCGCCCGCCGCCCGCATCAGAGCCGTGTTCCCCGCGTCGTCCGGCGTATCGATGTCCATTCCGGCGGCCTGGAAGGCCTCGATCCCCCCCACGTCGCCGGCGGCGGCGGCGGCATGCAAATCCTTCGCGGAGAAGCCGTAGCCCTTCTCCTCGACCTGCTTCAAAGCCTGCTTCTGAGGATCGCTGCAGCCGACCAAGCCAAAGGACAGGCCAAGGGAAGCGATCAGCATCGTTCCGAAATGGAGGGGAATTCTCATGCGCGAATAAAAATTTTCTGACTCCCCGTAATTCTGACGCCTTCGGCTTGCTGTGGCAATCATTTATTTTATAAAAATTAAACATCAAGGGGTTCAAACTTCTCCGTTCCTTGTGCGCCTTGCATCCCTTCCGATGCGACAAGAGTGTGAAGCATCGCCCTTGTGAGTCCGAAATCCGATCCCCCCCGCAACCGGTCCCATCGTTCCACGGGAGAGGCGATACGGAAGCAACGGCGCGGGTGGGACGGCAACAAACGTGGCTCCCGACGGCCTTCCGCAGCGCTTCCTCCTCTACAAAGGCTGCGAATCCGGCTTCAACAACGGCAATTGGCTCCCCATTGCCGCCCCCGGCGGATTGACGGTCTTGAGGCGGTCGAGGGCATCGTAGGTGTAGGCGACGCTCAGCCCGCCGCTGGTTTTGGCGATCTCCCGCATCGCGTCGTAGGCGTGGACGACGGTGCTGCCGTTGGCGAAGGTCTCGGTCAGCACCCGGTTCTGGAGGTCGTAGGTGAAGGTGGTGGTGTTGTTCTTTCCATCCTTCACGCTGGTGCGGTTGCCGGCCGCGTCGTAGGTGAACTTCGTGACGGCCCCGGTGGGCGCGGTGGTCTGCACGAGGCGGCCGAGGGCGTCGTACTGGTTGAGGGTGGTGCGGCCCAAGGGATCGGTCACGCTCAGGGGCAGGCCGCCGGGGTCGTAGGTGG
>CAYMMC010000790.1:0-1512 GCA_964391125.1 uncultured Akkermansia sp. | reverse complement strand
CGAGATAGTCGTCGGCGCCGAGGGCCAGCCCGCGGACCCTGTCCTCCACGCTGCCTCGGGCGGTGAGAACGATCACCGGGGTGGCGTCGCCCCGCCGCCGCCACGAACCGAGCAGATCGAGCCCGCCGCGGCCCGGCAGCATCAGGTCCAGGACGATGGCGTCGTAGTCGTTCACCTCGGCGCAGAGGGCGGCTTCGTCGCCGTCCGCCGCCTCGTCCACCGCGTGCCCGAGCCGGACGAGGGCGCGGACGAGGGTGGAGCGGAGACGCTTCGAATCCTCGACGAGAAGCAGGCGCATGGGATGGTCGGCGACCTCGCGGACGGCACTCGCAAGCCGAGCCCCATCCGTAGGCGTGGCGGTTTCAGAAGTTGTTTTCGAAGCGGCGGAGGAGCTCGCCGTCCTCGCCGAAGAACAAGTGGAGGTCCACGCCGCCGGGGAGGTCGACTTCCACGTGGTATTCGATCTTCTCCGAAACCAGGATGCGCTCGGCTTCGTCGAAACGGCCCCGTCCGGCAAGGTAGGGGGCGAGCGCCTGCCGCACCGCCGGGGGGAGATCCTCCAGCCGGATCTCGTCGACGACCTTGAGGAGCGTGCCGTCGCCAGCGACGTGGAGCTTGCGGTCCCGCCGGCCGGGCAGCTTGATCTTGACGAGGTAGAGAACGCGGTTCTCCACCTGGATCATCTTGATCTTGTCGGCCCGGCCCGGACCGGTCTGGCTGTCGATGGTCGCGGCGACGGGCGCCGGGCATTGCTTGAGCGAAACGCTCTGGGCGCTGAGGCTGGTCGCGGCGGCGCCGAGGAGGACGGCGGCGACGAGGATCGGCAGGCTCGGCATGGCGGGCGCGTTCATGAACGGCGCGGAACCGGGAGGACGGACCCGGACGCTCCGCTACGATGGCCGAACCGGGGCGTCGGGCCAAGTCAGAAATCGCCCTCTTCGCGTCGGCGGAGGATCTCGCCGCGCTCCCCGATGACGAGCAGCAGGTCCACGTCGTCGGGCAGGTCGATCTCGGCGAGGTAGAGCCTGCGGCTGTCCGCGCGGACCGTCTGGATCCCGTCGATGCGCCCCGGACCGAGCTGGCTCTTGATGGTGTCGACGACGGGCGAAGGGCATTGCCGCAGGGGGATGCCCTCGGCGCACAGGCCGGTGGCGACGCCCCCGAGCAGGGAGGCGGCAAGGGTGAACGCGGGTCTCGTCTTCATGGGGGATGTCTGGATCATGCCGACAGGCTCGTCCGCGAAGATGACGCCCCGATGAGAGGATGGAGAAAAAACGGATCTTTCTCCCCTCTCCTCCCTGCCGCGCCGGATCGGCCCGCGTCCTCCGCTTCGACCAACCCCACCGCCAGTTCGTCTTCACCATGCCCGAAGCGGTGCGCGACCTCGTTCCTCGGGAAAGCTGAACGCCTTTCCCCCAACTCCATCATCCCCCCCGCACACCGCTGCGGGCTTCAAAGGTAGCCCCGAGCGGCCCGCTCGGGGAACGAAGGTCGCGGGGACGCCCGATCGGC
>CAYMMC010000789.1:0-1515 GCA_964391125.1 uncultured Akkermansia sp. | reverse complement strand
GCTCAGGGCTTCGCCGTGTAGTCGAAGACGTAGGCCTTGGCGAGGTGCGGTCTCAGGACCGCGACGAAGGCCTGGTGGGCGGGGTGGGGGAGGTAGGCGGCGAGCCCGTCCCGATCCCGGAAGGTCACGAGGAAGGAATGGGTGAAGCCGTCGTTGCGCGGCTCGATGTTCTCCGATTCGCCCCATTCCAGGTCGACGATGACGTCGATCTTGTTCTTCAGCTCGAGGAAGGCCTTCACCAGCTCGGCCTTCGTTTCGTCGCCCGTGCCCTCCTTGAACTGGAAGGAGACGAAGTGGCGGAAGAGCCCGCCCTCCTGCGCCGAGGCGGGGCCGGAGGAGAGAAGGAGGGCGAGGAAAATCGCGGCGAAAGCGGCATGGGCGTGTTTCATGCCGAAATCCTTTGCGAAACCCGGTTCCCTGTCGATCATAAAATCACCTATGAGCGATTGGGACCATTACCAGAAATCCGTTCTCCGATACCCCGAGCTGGGCTTCGCCCTCGACTGCAGCCGCATGGACGCGCCCGCCGAATGGCCGGAGCCGCTCCGCGAAGGCATCGCGCGGGCCTTCCGCGACCTCGCCGCGATCGAGGCGGGCGAGATCATGAACCCCGACGAGGGCCGCGCCGTGGGCCACTACTGGCTCCGCAAGCCCGAGCTCGCCCCGGAGGCCGAGGGGAACTGGATCCGCGAGACCAAGGCCTCCGTCGCCGCCTTCGCCGGCCAGGTCCTGAAGGGCGAGATCGCCGCGCCGGGCGGCAAGGCCTTCCGCCACGTCCTCCTCGTCGGCATCGGCGGATCGGCCCTCGGCCCCCAGCTCGTCGCCAAGGCGCTGCTGCCGCCGAACGCGCCCATCGACCTGCATTTCCTCGACAACACCGACCCCGGCGGGATGGACGACGTCTTCGCCACCCTCGGCGACGGTCTCGCCGAGACCCTCGTCGTCGTGATCTCGAAATCGGGCGGCACCGCCGAGACCCGCAACGGCATGCTCGAGACCGAGGCCGCCTTCCGCGCCAGGGGGCTCGACTTCGCGAAGCAGGCCGTCGCCGTGACCGGCGAGGGGAGCCTCCTCGACCGGCACGCCGTCGCCCAGGGCTGGATCGCCCGCTTCCCCATGTCCGACTGGATCGGGGGCCGCACCTCGGTGATGAGCGCCGTGGGCCTGCTCCCCGCCGCGCTCCTCGGGCTCGACATCGACGCCTTCCTCGCCGGGGCCGCCGCCATGGACGAAAAGACGCGCGTCCCCGACGAAAGCGCCAACGCCGCGATGCGCCTCGCCCTGATGTGGTTTCACGCCGGGAACGGGCGCGGCGAGAAGGACATGGTCATCCTGCCCTACTGCGACCGCCTCGACCTGATGAGCAAGTATCTCCAGCAGCTCGTGATGGAGTCGCTCGGCAAGGAGCTCGACCTCGACGGAAACCGGGTCAACCAGGGCATCGCCGTCTACGGCAACAAGGGCTCCACCGACCAGCACGCCTACGTGCAGCAGCTCCGCGACGGGCTGCCGAAC
>CAYMMC010000788.1:0-1518 GCA_964391125.1 uncultured Akkermansia sp. | reverse complement strand
ACCCCCACCAGACCGAGCGACCGACACCCTCACCGCCGCGACCGTCTCCGCTCCAGTCACCGTGACGGTCGATCCGAACCTGCCCCCACAGATCACCCTCGCCGCGCCGCTCGACGGCGCCTCGCTCGGTGGAGGAGGCACCGTGAACCTCGTCGCGGACGTCTCCGATCCCGAGGACCAGCCCCTCGCCGTGACCTTCTACGGGAGGCCCAAGTCCGCACCTCCCGGCGAAGACTTCACCCTCGTGACCATTCCCGACACTCAGCACTACTCGGCCAACAGCAACAACCGCATCCAGCACTTCCATAGCCAGACCAACTGGATCGTCGATTCGCGCACCACCTTGAACACGGTCTTCGTCGCCCACATGGGCGACATGGTCAACACCGCCAGCACGGCGGCCGAATGGGACCGGGCGAAGGGCGCGATGAGCGTCATCGAGGATCCCCTCACCACCCTGCTTGCGCACGGCATCCCCTGGGGAGGCGCCCCCGGCAACCACGACGGGACCGGCTCGGAATGGGACACCCACTTCGGCCCCGACCGATTCGCCGGACGAGACTACTACCAAGGCAACTACAACAACAGCAACCGGAACAACTACCAGTTCTTCAGCGGGGGCGGCATGGACTTCATCATCGTCAACCTCGCCTACAACTCGAACACCTCGGGCAACGCCGCCATCCTGGACTGGGCCGACGCCCTCCTCAAGGCCCACCCCGACCGCCGCGCCATCGTCACGAGCCACTGGCTCATCGGCACCAGCAACTTCCCGGCGCAGTCCTCGTGGGGCGGGCACGGGCAGGCCGTCTACAACAAGCTCCGCGAGAACCCGAACCTCTTCCTCATGCTCTGCGGCCACATCCACGGCCAAGGGCGGCGCTTCGACGTTTACGAGGGACGCAGGGTGGACACCGTGCTGCAGGACTACCAGAGCTACAGCGACGGAGGCGACTCCTGGCTGCGCTACTACACCTTCAAGCCCTCGGAGAACAAGATCTACGCCTACACCTACCGGGCGAGGAACAACACCTTCCAGACCGACGCCAACAGCCAGTTCACCCTCGACTACGACATGACGGCGTCCGCGCCCTGGAGCGAACTGGGCACGGTGAACCTCGCCGCCGGCGAACGCTCCGCGACCCTCCCCTGGACCGGACTCAACGACGGCGAGGAGTACGAATGGTACGCCGCCGTCAGCGACGGTCCCAACCCTGTCGGCAGCGACGTGAGCTCCTTCACCGCGTCGGGCAACGCCGCCCCGTCGATCACGCTCGACTCCCCGGCCGACGGATCCACGACGACCCGTCCCGCGAAGGTCGAATTCGCCGCCTCCGCCTTCGACCTCGACGGCTCCATCGACCGCGTCGAGTTCTACAACGGCACGACCAAGATCGGAGAGGACGACACCGCCCCCTACACCTTCTCCTGGGACGCTCCCGTCGGAACTCACACCGTCTCGGCCCGAGCCATCGACGGCGAAGGGGCCCACACCGACAGCGCCACCGCGGCGGTCAC
>CAYMMC010000787.1:0-1518 GCA_964391125.1 uncultured Akkermansia sp. | reverse complement strand
CGGAGTCGGCGGTCTTCAGCGCGGTGTCGGCGAGGCCCTTGCGGGCGCCGTGGGTCGAGATGAAGTACTCGAGCACGGAGAGGCCGGAGCGGAAGTTCGAGATGATGGGGCGCTCGATGATCTCGCCGGAGGGCTTGGCCATGAGGCCGCGCATCCCGGAGAGCTGCTTGATCTGCTGGCGGTTGCCGCGGGCGCCGGAATCGACCATCATGAAGAGCGGGCTGGGCAGGTTCTTGCCTTCGTTGTGCTCGATGGTGCGGAAGAGCGCCTTGGTGATCTCGTCGCCGGCGTGGGTCCAGATGTCGACGATCTTGTTGTAGCGCTCCTTGTTGGTGATGACGCCGGAGCGGTACTGGTCGTTGGCCCTCTGCACTTCGGCGGAGGCGGCGGCGACCTCGGTCTCCTTCTCGGCGGGGATGATCATGTCGAAGATCCCCACGGAAGTGCCGGAACGGGTCGCTTCGCGGAAGCCGAGGGACTTCAGCGCGTCGAGGGAGCGGACGGTGCCCTCCTGCCCCACGGCCTGGTAGCAGCGCCAGATGATGTCGGAGAGCTGCTTCTTCCCGACGGTGGCGTTGAAGAAGCCGAGATCCTCGGGCCAGATCTCGTTGAAGCGGACGCGTCCGGCGGTGGTGACGAGGATCTTGCGCTCGCTGTCCCCGTAGATCCGTCCGCTCGTCCCGTAGTCGGGGTTGCGCATCCGGATGGGGTCGTGCATGTCGATGGAGCGGTTCGCCACGGCGAACTCCACCTCCGAGGTGTCGGCGAAGAGCGGCAGGCTCTTCTCCGCGTCGGGGTCGCGCAGGGGGATCTGGCGGCAGTAGGTGAGGAAGTAGGAGCCGAGGGTGATGTCCTGCGACGGGGTGGTGATGGGCTTGCCGCTCGAGGGGGTGAAGATGTTGTTCGGCGCGAGCATGAGCATGCGCGCCTCCATCTGGGCCTCGACCGAGAGCGGAACGTGGACGGCCATCTGGTCGCCGTCGAAGTCCGCGTTGTAGGCGGTGCAGACGAGCGGGTGGACGCGGATCGCGGAACCCTCGATCAGCACCGGCTCGAAGGCCTGGATGGAGAGGCGGTGCAGGGTGGGGGCGCGGTTGAGGAGCACGGGATGGCCCTTGGTCACCTCTTCGAGGATGTCCCAGACCTCCGAGGTCTTGCGCTCGATCAGCTTCTTGGCGCTGCGCACGGTGTGGACGTAGCCCAGCTCCTTGAGGCGGCGGATGATGAAGGGCTCGAAGAGGACCAGCGCCATCTTCTTGGGCAGGCCGCATTGGTGCAGCTTGAGGTCGGGGCCGATGACGATGACGGAGCGGCCCGAGTAGTCGACCCGCTTGCCGAGGAGGTTCTGGCGGAAGCGGCCGCCCTTGCCCTTGAGCATGTCGGAGAGCGACTTGAGGGCGCGGTTGCCGGCGCCGGTGACGGCGCGGCCGTGGCGACCGTTGTCGAAGAGGGCGTCGACGGCCTCCTGCAGCATGCGCTTCTCGTTCCGGATGATGACGTCCGGCGTCTTGAGCTGCA
>CAYMMC010000786.1:0-1520 GCA_964391125.1 uncultured Akkermansia sp. | reverse complement strand
CCTTGCCGCCGCCGATGGGCAGGCCGGTGAGCGCGTTCTTGAAGATCTGCTCGAAGCCGAGGAACTTGATGATCCCCAGGTAGACGGAGGGGTGGAAGCGGAGACCGCCTTTGTAGGGGCCAAGGGCGGAGTTGAACTGGATGCGGAAGCCGCGGTTGACGTGGATTTCGCCGTTATCGTCCTGCCAGGGGACGCGGAAGATGACCTGGCGCTCGGGCTCGCAGATGCGTTCGATGATCTTGCGTTCGACGAGTTCGGGGCGCTTGGCGAGGACGGGCCCAAGCGACTCGAGGACTTCGCGGACGGCCTGGTGGAACTCCGCCTCGGCGGGGTTGCGGCGGACGACTTCCTGGAAGACGGCTTCGAGACGTTCGTCGAGGCTCACCACGAGATAGCGCGCCGGGGGAGATGGGCGGGACGGGTGCGCATGTGTTACACCTGTGTTTCGGGAAAGTTTTCACAAGAGTACCCACGGGAGCCATCATCCGCCAGCGGTCTGCGTGTGGCGGCCGACAGGGCAACAAAGAGGCACAGAGGCACGGAGTGGACGGGGAACTGTGCTCTGTACGCGGCGGCGGCTAGGGGAAGTCGCTGCCGGGCACGCTTTCGGGGTCTTTGACGAGTTCGTCCCAGCGGCGGGCGAGGACATCGAGCGGGGCAGGCGGAGGAGTCCAGGGGATACCCCGGACGATGACGCCGCGGTTGGGGGCGTGCACGACGAGGCCCTCGCTTTCGAGGCGGCGGAAGGCTTCGCGGACAGGCGTCTGGCTGACGCCCCAGCGGGCGGCGACTTCTTCCTGGCGGAGGTGTTCGCCCTCGCGGATGTTCCCGGACATGATCGCGGACTGGAGGGCCTCATAGACGAGGTCGGCCTTGGTTTTGCCGGGTTTTCGCAGTGCCATTGATCCTAGGATAACGGGTTGGCGGGGAAGAGCGGGTGGGCGGACAAGGAGGCGCCGAGGCGCGGACGGTTTTGAGGGAGGCCGTGGGCTGGCGTCAGTCCCTCACCCCCTGCCCCAGTTCCGCTGCGGAAGAGAAGATCGACGGGGCATGGGCGCCGTTGCCGTGCCGGTGACCGGCGCTCCCTTGGCGGGAGTAGAATCCGGGCGCTATGGAACTCAACGGAAAAGTGGCACTGATAACGGGGGCGTCGCGCGGGATTGGGGCGGATGTGGCGCTCGAACTGGGGCGGGCAGGCGTGGCGGTGGCGGTCTGCGCGCGGACGACCGAGGTGAAGGACAAACGCCTGCCGGGGACGATCTATTCGGTGGCGGAGGCCATACGCGACGCCGGCGGGAAAGCCGAGGGCATCGTGATGGACATGCGCGAGCCGGAGTCGATCGCCCTGGGCGTGGCAAAGACCGTCGAGGCGTTCGGGCGGCTGGATATCGTGGTGAACAACGCGGCGATCCTGGTGCCGGGTACCCTGGAGACCATTCAGCCGCGCCACATCGACCTCATCTGGCAGGTCGACCTGCGCGGCCCGATCTTGCTGATGCGGGAGGCGGTGCCGCACCTGC
>CAYMMC010000785.1:0-1535 GCA_964391125.1 uncultured Akkermansia sp. | reverse complement strand
TCGGGGAGGAGGCAGAGGTCCCCCGGGTCCCGCGTCCCCTCGGCGAAGGTCAGGGAATGGGCGAACAGACGGATCTGCGCGGCGCCCGATTGCACGAACTGCGCCGCTTGGCCGACGTTCTCCGCCCGGACGAGCTTCTCCTCGAGCGCCTCCTCGAGCCCGTGGCCTTTCATCGCCTGGACCGCCGCCCGCCCGTAGGGGGCCAGTTCGGGGTTGGCGATGGAGACGTTCGCGACGCGCCGGTCCGCGAGCGCCTCCATGCCGCGGCCGGCGACGTCCAGATTGGCGTCCTTCGGCGCCCAGAGGACGAGCCGGCCCCGCGCGTAGGGAAAATCCGACTCGGCGTGGCCGTCGGCGACGAGCTGGCGCGGATATTCCCGATCCGCCGAGAGGAAGAGGTCGAAGGGCGCCTTCTGCAGCAACTGGGCGTAGAAGCCGCCGCTGGATCCGTAGCTCGCGCGGACGGCGACTCCGGGATGCCGCGCCTCGAAGGCCGCGGCGATCTCCTCGAAGGCGTGCCGCATCGAGGCCGCCACCGCGACGGTGAGCACGACCGGGGCGGCGGGCTCACCGTCCGAAGGCGCCGGGGCGCCGCATCCAGAAAGCAGCGCGGAGAGAGCGAGGGAAAGGAGCGTTCTCGGGTTCATGGCTTCGTGGGAAAGGCCGGGGCGGCGCACCGCCTTCCCGGACGACCCTTCAAGCGAGGGCGGAGCGGAGCGGGCGCTTCGAATCATCCACCCTTCCCAAGGTCGCGTCCATTCCAATCGGTCTCCGCCCTGTCCCGCGCCGGATGCCCAGTCGCCGGACCGATCCCTGCGGTCGGGAGCGCCCGCGGTTGGAGTCCGTTACAAGTCCGCGCCCCGCGCTCAAGGCAAGGAAGGCAGCTCCGTCGTCTTGCCCGAAGCGTCCCGATGGGAAATGGTGCCGTCCCAACGGATGAGGCTTTCGCCCGTCTTGACTCCTCGCCAATCCCGATGGAGGACGGTGCCGTCGCTGCGCACCGTGCTTTCGCCTATTTTGGAGCCGCGCGAATCCCGATGGACGATGACGCGAGGATCGCTGCCCATGGTGCTGGTCCTCGTTTTCCCCTCCTTGATCGATTCGTGGGTGAGGGTGCGGCCGTCCAGGCTCAGGGCGCCGGTTCGCGTTAAGGGGGCGAACCGGCCGCTGTTGTAGCCGCGTTTGCCGTCGCCGAAAAGCCGCTGCATCACTTCGCCTTCGCCGTAGAAGCGCTCCATCTTGGAATTTCCTCGGAACACGCTGTGCTTGCTCTGTGCGCTGCGCGCGCTGCTCCGCTTGCTGAAAATGCGGTCGACGGCGGCCTGGCCTCCCGAAGCGCCCCAGCCGATGCGACGGGCATCTGTCTCGCCGCGCGGCTCCGGGCGACGTGGGGGATGGCGCCGGACCGTGGACTTGAGCGGGCGGACTGGGTTGCTGGGATCCGCCAGGACGTTGACCTCCCTCCCTTGCCGGTCCGACCAGACCGGGCGGACGGATGGCTTGAAATCCGCCAAGCGATTGATCTCCTCTCCCTT
>CAYMMC010000784.1:0-1535 GCA_964391125.1 uncultured Akkermansia sp. | reverse complement strand
GGCCGACTTGTAGAACCCGATTTCCTCCCGCTGGGTCCACTCGCAGGTCACCGCGGCCGCGGTGATGGTGATGCCGCGTTCGCGCTCCTGCTCCATCCAGTCCGTCGTCGCCTGTCCGTCGTGGACCTCGCCGAGCTTGTGGATCGCCCCCGTGTAGAAGAGGATCCGCTCGGTCAGCGTCGTCTTGCCCGCGTCGATGTGGGCCGCAATCCCAATGTTGCGCGTCCGCTCGAGCGGAAAGGCGCGACCGGGGGCATTGTGACCGCCACTCATCGGCTTGGACGGGGACTGGAGGACAGCAGACACCGTGACTTACCAGCGGAAGTGAGCAAAGGCGCGGTTGGCCTGCGCCATCTTGTGGGTCTCGTCGCGCTTGCGCACGACCACCCCCTGATTGGTGCTCGCGTCGCGAATCTCGTTCGCGAGGGCGATGTGCATCGGGGTGCCGCGGCGGTTGCGGGCGGCATTGACGATCCAACGCATCGCGAGAGCCTCCTGGCGGTCCAGGGAGACCTCCAGCGGCACCTGGTAGGTGGCGCCGCCGACGCGGCGGCTCTTCACCTCGACCCGGGGCTTGGCGTTCTCCACGGCGCGGTTGAGCACCTCGACGGGATCGACCGACTCGGCCCCCTCGTTGGCGCGGTCGATCGCCGCGTAGACGATGCGCTCCGCGAGAGAGCGCTTGCCCTGCCGCATCACTTTGGACACCAGCCTGGAGACCAGCGGACTGTCGTAGCGCGAATCCCGCCGCTCGGGCTTGCTGTAGACTCTTTTTCTTCGGGACATAGGATTATTTCGGTGAGAACCTGGAACATTCGTATCGCCGGAGAAAGGATCTGACGGAAGTCAGCTCCTCACCCCTTCGGTCGTTTCGCTCCGTATTTCGAGCGCGCCTGCTTGCGCTTGGCGACGCCGAGAGTGTCGAGGGCGCCCCGCACGATGTGGTAGCGGACGCCCGGCAAGTCCTTGACGCGACCGCCGCGGACCAGCACGATGGAGTGCTCCTGGAGGTTGTGCCCTTCGCCGCCGATGTAGGCGATGACCTCCTCGCCGTTCGTCAGCCGGACCTTCGCCACCTTCCGGAGGGCCGAGTTCGGCTTCTTCGGCGTACGGGTGTAGACCTGCAGGCAGACGCCGCGGCGTTGCGGGCAGTCGTCTAGCGCGGGAGACTTGGACTTCACAGGCTTGTCCTGTCTCCCTTTCCGTACGAGCTGGTTGATCGTGGGCATGGCGTTTCCGTCGATTGGCAAAAAAAATCAGGCATCCTTCGTGCTTCGTCGCTCTCCGCGCCTTCAGGCGGCAGCTCGGACAAAGTCCCCGCTCCCAAGGATGCCAAGATGAAGCGGGGGGCGGGAATATAGGCGGACTTCCGCCGCCCGCAACGGAATTTTATTTCAAATTTTCCCGCCCGCCGTTCGGGCCGTTCCCTTCGTCCTCCGGACGGTGTCCCGGAAGGCCCCCGGACCGGGATCCGCAGCGCGGTAGCAGGAGGCGGATTTGAACCGCCGACCAAAGGCTTATGAGTCCTCTGCTCT
>CAYMMC010000783.1:0-1545 GCA_964391125.1 uncultured Akkermansia sp. | reverse complement strand
CGGCGTTCATCAGCGCCATCGAGCCGGAGCAGACCGAGGCCATCGAGCTGGAGCCGTTCGACTCCATGATCTCGCTGGAGATGCGGATGGCGTAGGGGAAGTCGGCCTCGTCGGGGACGAGCGGCTCGATCGACTTCTCGGCGAGGGCGCCGTGGCCGATCTCGCGGCGGTTGAGCCCGCCCATGCGGCCCGTCTCGCCCACGCTGAAGGGCGGGAAGTTGTAGTGGAGGATGAAGCGCTTGGAATCCTCGCCCCCGGCGTAGTTGTCGAGATACTGCTTCTCGTCGCTGGGCGCCAGCGTCGCGATGGCGAGCGCCTGGGTCTCGCCCCGGGCAAAAATCGCGGAGCCGTGCGTGCGCGGCAGCACCCCGACCTCGCCCGAGAGCGGGCGGATCGTGTCGATGTCGCGCCCGTCGCAGCGCACGCCCTTGTCGAGGATGCTGATGCGGAAGGCCTTCTTCTGCAGGTATTCGAAAGCCTGCGAGATGGCGAAGTCGCCGGCCTCGGGGTAGCGCTCCTTGATCTTCGCCTCGACTTCCTTGCGGAGCGCACCCACGGCGGCGCCGCGCTCGACCTTCGAAGGCTTGTAGAGGGCCTCTTCGATGCGGTCGCCCGCGACCTCGTAGGCCACCTCGAGCAGTTCGTCCTGAACCTCGAGAAGGGGCGCGTTGCGCTTCGCCTTGCCGACGCGGCGGGCGAGCTCCTCCTGGGCGTCGAGGATCGGCTGGATCGCCTGCTGGGCGAAGACAAGGGCCTCCTTGAACTTGGCGTCGGGCACTTCCTTGCCGCCGCCCTCGATCATGATGACCTTGTCGCGGAGACCGACGTAGACGAGGTCGAGATCGCTCTCGGCGCGCTCCTCGTGGGTCGGGTTGACGACGAACTCGCCGCCGACCAGACCGACGCGGACCGCCGCGACCGGGCCGGCGAAGGGAATGTCGGACACGCAGAGCGCGGCCGAGGCCCCGTTGATGCCGAGGATGTCGGAATCGTTCACCCCGTCGGCGCTGAGGAGGAGCGCGACGATCTGGGTGTCGTAGAGATAGCCCTTCGGGAACAGCGGACGCAGCGGGCGGTCCGTCATGCGGCAGGTGAGGATCTCCTTTTCCGTGGGACGGCCTTCGCGCTTGAAGTAGCCGCCGGGGAAGCGGCCCGCCGCGGCGGCCTTCTCCTTGTATTCGACGGAGAGCGGGAAAAAGTCCTGCCCCTCCTTGATTTTGGTGGAGGAAACCGCCGTCACGAGGACGATGGTGTCTCCGACTTGGACGGTGACGGCGCCGTCGGCCAACTTGGCCAGCTTGCCCGTCTCGATGGTCATTTCCTGCGTGCCGACACGGCACGAGATGCGTTCGATGCTCATTTTATTTGTTCTTTCTTTGGTGTAAAAATAGGTATTTTGACTTTGATGCCGAGGCAGTTCAAAACCTTGGCATGGCTTGACCAAGGCAAATGGTCCGCAACGATGCCGTGCGCGGACGCCCCGGAGGATCCTCCATGAACGATGGCAGGTTCCGAAACGGAAAAAGCGCCGGGACTGCCGACGCT
>CAYMMC010000782.1:0-1545 GCA_964391125.1 uncultured Akkermansia sp. | reverse complement strand
TCACCACGCAGGGAGACACCCTCGGCGAGCTGCAGGCCATGATCACCGATGCGGTGGGAGGCTACTTCGATCCAGCCGAGGCTCCGGCGAGGGTCAAGATCCACTTCGCGGAAGACCCGGTTCTCCTCGTCGCCTGAATGCACCCCCGGTGAAAACGCCTCGGGACATCCATGGTGGGGAGACCGTCAAGGCGCTGCGGCGGCTCGGATTCGAAAGTCTCGGGCAGACCGGATCGCACCATGTCATGCGGAAGGAGGCAAGGACCATCGTCGTTCCCATGCACAAGCCGATCAAGCCAGGCACCCTCCGCGGACTCCTCGATCAGGCTGGCTTGTCGATCAAGGAGTTTGTCAGGGCGTTGTAGAACCGAAAAGGCGGTTCCCGGCCCTCCGCAGCGCCTTCGGCCCCGGCTACGATCCCGCCGTTCCCGCGTTCGATCCCGAAGACTGGGAAAGCCGAAGACTGCGGCATGGACGCCTATCTGCTCGCCTACCCCCATGTCGCGAGCATCGCCTCGCGGAGGTAAGGCGATGGGCCGTTCCCGGTTTGATTTCGGGAGGAGAAGAGGGCGAAGCCGACGGGCCGAATCGAAACGGCGGGGAGCAGGCCCTGCCGGAGCGGGCGCTTGCACTGCTCTTGCCGCATGACGGTCAATTTCGGGCAAGTCCGTGGATGAGGGGATTGCAAATGTCGGCGTCTTCTCCTACCCTCTCCTCGAACAGATTCCCCCTTCCCGTGAGCAAGAGCCATCCCGCCTTCCTCGATCTTTTCTGCGGGATGGAGGGGCCTGCCCGATTTTCACGGCGCATTCCGATTGCCGAACCGATGTGGATGGAACGTTGAACGCGCTAGTTGATCATGTGCGAGAGCTGCGGCGACAATGGCTGGAAAATCAAATGACCGGTGGACCCGCGAGGAGCACATCCTGGCTTTCAACCTCTACTGCCAGATTCCATTTGGGCGCATTCACATGCGGAATCCACACATCGTCGAACTTGCCCGATTGATCGGTCGCAGTGTCGGCGCCGTTTCCTACAAACTATCCAACTTCGCCCGGCTCGATCCCGCGCTACGGGCACGCGGCATCCGCGGAAGCGAACATGGCGCGAAAGGCGAGGAGGAGGTATGGCGCGAGTTCTCGGAGCGCCCTGAATCGCTCGCTTACGAAAGCGAGCGCCTGCTGGCGGAACGCTTGGGAAAATCCATCGAAGAAGTCGCGGATATCGAGACAAGGGATTTGCCGGTCGAGGGCATCGAACGGGAGGCCACCGTTCGCGTTCGCGTGAACCAGAGCTTCTTTCGTCGCCGCATTGTATCGGCTTATGAGTTCCGCTGTTGTGTCACCGGCCTGGCCGTGCCCGAGCTGCTCGTCGCCAGCCACATTGTTCCGTGGGCGCAAGACGCCGCAAACCGGCTCAACCCTCGGAACGGGCTTTGTTTGAACGCGCTCCATGACCGTGCTTTCGATCGCGGATTGATGATTGTGGACGACGCGATGCGCGTTCGTTTCTCGCCGCGTCTGCGCGAAAAGGGCGGGGAGGGAGC
>CAYMMC010000781.1:0-1554 GCA_964391125.1 uncultured Akkermansia sp. | reverse complement strand
CCGGGCGTCCCGACGGGGGTCGGCGACGACCTGCTGCCGGCCTTGGAGGCGACGGACTGGCCGGACGACTGCGCCGCGCAGGTGCTCGTCGTCAGCGGCACGGGCTCGTGCTCCCTCGGCCGCCGGCGCGACGGCACGACGGTGAAGGTGGGCGGTCGGGGGCACGTCATCGGCGACCGCGGCAGCGCGACGGACATCGCCCAGCACGCCCTGCGCTCCATCGTCACCATTTCCGACATCCACGACGCCTGGCCCGCGCTCGGGGCGGACATCCTCCATTCCCTCCAGATGAACGAGCCCGAGGCGCTCATCGAGTGGTCCATGGCCGCCAGCAAGACGGAGCTCGCCGGACTCGCCCGCGTCGTCTTCGAGGCCGCCTCCTCGCGCGGAGACGGGATCGCCGTCGCCATTCTGCGGCGGGCCGAGGAGCGGCTCGCCAAGGACACGGCCCACTGCGCCGCGCGGATCGCGAAGCGGAACGAGAAGGTGCAGTTCGTCCTCGCCGGGTCGGTCCTGCTGAAGAATCCGGCCTTCGCCGACCGCGTCGCCGCGCGCCTGCGAGACGCCTGGCCGAAGGGCGCGGTGTCGCGTCTGGAGCGCCCCGCCGTCTGGGGCGCGGTGGCCATGGCGCGCCGGGCGGAGGCGCCGGACTCCGCCGTCCGGCCCCGCCCCGCCGAGACCGGCCCGACCGTCGCCGGGCGCGACTGGTCCCGCCTGCTCCGCTGGCGCCCGGTGTCCGCCTCCCCCACCGAGGGACGGCATCCCAAGTCGGCCCGCTTCTCCGAGATGCCGCTGGCCGAGGCGATCCGCCTGATGCTGGAGGAGGACGCCACCATCCCGGGAAAGGTCCTCGCCGAGAGCGAGCGCATCGAATGGACGGTGCGCCGCATCGCGGGGGCCTTCGCCGAGGGGGGCCGCCTGCTCTATTGCGGCGCCGGCACCAGCGGCCGCCTCGGCGTGCTCGACGCCAGCGAATGCCCGCCCACCTTCCGCAGCCCCGCCCGTCAGGTCCAGGGCATCGTCGCGGGGGGGCGCACCGCCCTCTGGAGCGCCGTCGAAGGCGCCGAGGACGACGCCGAGGCCGGGCGCCGCGCCATCCGCAGCCGCCACGTCACGGCGGCCGACGTCGTCGTGGGCATCTCCGCGAGCGGCCACGCCCCCTTCGTCTGGGGCTGTCTCGCCGAGGCCAGGGAGCGCCGGGCCGCCACCGTCCTGGTCTGCTGCAATCCCGCCTACCGCGACCATCCCCTCCTCGACCAGTCCATCCTCCCCGACACCGGGCCGGAGATCCTCGCCGGCTCGACCCGGCTGAAGGCCGGCACGGCGACGAAGCTCGTCCTCAACCTGCTCACCACCCTCGCGATGACGCATTCGGGAAAGGTGATCGGCAACCTCATGGTCGATCTGAACCCCTCCAACACGAAGCTGCGCGGCCGCGCCGTGCGCATCGTGCGCGAGCTCACCGGCGCGGACGAGGATCGCGCCCGCGCCGCCCTGGAGCAGGCGGGCTGGGTGGTGCGGGAGGCCTGCGCGGCGCTCGGACGCGGCGGGGAG
>CAYMMC010000780.1:0-1554 GCA_964391125.1 uncultured Akkermansia sp. | reverse complement strand
TTCGGCGTCCACGCACGATGCATGGGCTGGAAGCCCATGCCACATTCGGCGAGGCATGCCCTTCGCCCATGATGCCGAATCAAACCATTAAACCGTATGACCCGCTGGGCTGCCCGTGGAGAGCCCGTTTCCCGCGTGGGTTCGGCCCCGAGTGTTCCTGGCACACCGTGGGGCAGGCAACGTCTTGCGGCAGGGCTGCGGCCCGTTCCTGAGGGTTTTTCAAAAATCATTGCAATAAATCTTGCACGATTGCAACGGTTGGATTATTCTCCCTCCGGCTCCCGTCGTCCCATGGGCATCTCCCGCTCCAAACTCGCCGAGAGGAGATCGCCGCGATGTTCAAACGACGCTTCGCCAAGCTGGAATCCCGCCCGAAAGGCACGAACAAGACCACACCCCCGATAAGACAGCCCCATCCCCATGAACGCATCCGAAACCATTGAAAGCACCGAAACCATCGAAGCCGTCGCCAACTCCCTCCGCGAGGACGTGGCGCGAATCGCCTACGAGGAGGGGCGCGTCGTCGGGACCGCCGGCCATGCCAAGGCCGAGCGCATCCTCGAAGGCCGCCTGCGGGAGATCGGCTGCCGCCCCTACAAGGGGGATGGCATGCGCCTGCCCTACGGAACGGCCTTCCCGAGCTTCGTGAACCTGGCGGGGGTGATCCCCGGAAAGTCCCCGGACAAGGCCCCCCTGCTCGTGGGGGCGCACTACGACAGCGTGATCCAGGCCCCCTGCGCGGACGACAACGCGGCCGCGGTCGCCATCGCCCTGCAGGCGGGCAAGGCGGCGGCGGAGCGGGGCGGACTGGACCGCGATCTGATCGTCGCGATCTTCGACGCGGAGGAGCCCCCCCATTTCCACAGCGACTCGATGGGGAGCCGCAACTTCTACAAGGAGCTGGACGGCCGCGGCGTCCATGCGGCGCTCGTGATGGACCTGGTGGGCCACGATGTCAGCCTGGACGCGGGCTGGTTCGGCGGAGGCGGGGCGTCCGGCCTCCCGTCCCAGCCGCCGGGATCGCCCGGCGGCGGCGCCCTCGACTTGAAGGGCCTGCTCGCGATCACGGGCAGCGAGAGCCACCCCGAGATGGCGGGCATCCTCGAGGGCTGCGCGCATCCGCCGGATCTGAAGATCCTGCCCTTGCTGAACCACTACGTGGGGGACATGAGCGACCACGAGGTATTCAGGAAGAAGGGGGTTCCCTACTTCTTCCTCTCCTGCGGGAGATGGGAGCATTACCATCGGCGCACCGACACGCCGGACCGGCTGAACTACGCCAAGATGGCAAGGATCGGCCAACTGGTGTCCAGTCTGCTGGAGGGGCTGGATGGAGCGGAGCTGGCGCCTTCCTCGGAAAGGCCGGACACGGGCGAATTCGAGGCGAGGTATCTGGAATCCGCCCTGGGGCCTGCCTTGGGCGGGCTTCTGCGCAGCCATCTGGGGATCGAAACAATCCGGACGCGGGACGACGTCACGAAAACCGTCGGCCTCATCATGCGGACGGGGATTTAGTCCCGCTTCGCCGAATGGAGGGGATGGCCGCAAAAAGGC
>CAYMMC010000779.1:0-1555 GCA_964391125.1 uncultured Akkermansia sp. | reverse complement strand
GACCCTGGAGACCACCGCCGCCGAGCGCGAAAGCGGAAAGTGAGGGGACCCGCGGGACCGACCGGTCGGCTACCCCTGCGGCGGGGCTTTCCGGAACTGCTTCGTCTCGGGGGCGTAGCGGTAGCCCAGTCCGGCAAGGTGCCGCTCCAGCTCGTCGCGGTCGAGATCGTGGGTGGCGCAGAGATCGTCGAGATCCTCGCAGTCGTTGCGCAGAGCCGTGTTGACGAGGCCGGGGAGCAGGTCCGGGTGGATCGTGCGGAAGGCTTGGAGCTTCATCAAGCGTGGCGGAGAAGGATCGCCCCGTTGTCGAAGCCGGGGACGAGGATGTCGCTGACGACGACGACGGGATCTCCCGCCGCGACGAGGCCTCGCTCCCGCAGGAGCTCGAGGGCGAGGCGCACGCTCTCCTCGGGAGTGCCGGGGACGGGGTCCATGAGGAAGGGGACGACGGAGCGGCCCATCGCCAGCGAGCGCACCACCCGCCCGTCGGGGGAGAAGGCGAAGATGTCGGCGCGCTCGGGGCGGAGGTTGGCGGCGTGATTCGCCAGGACGCCCCGTGCGGTGAAGACGACGAGGCTGGCGCGCTCCAGCGAGTTCGCCAGGACGACGGCGGAGCGGACGATGAACTCCTTGTCCGTGCGCAGCACGAGCTCGCGGTGATAGCCGGCGCCGGGCTCCCGCTCCATGCGGCGGGCGATGCGGTCGAGCGTTTCCACGCATCGGACGGGATGGCGGCCCACCGAGGTCTCTCCGCTGAGCATGACCGCGTCGGCCTGTTCGTAGACGGCGTTGGCCACGTCGGTGACCTCGGCGCGGGTCGGGACGGGGTTGTCGACCATGGATTCGAGCATATGGGTGGCGACGATGATCCGCCTCCCGACGCGGGCGCATTCCTGCGCGATGGCGCGCTGCACGATGGGCAGCTCCTCGAGATGGACTTCGATGCCGAGGTCGCCGCGCGCCACCATGACCACGTCGGCCGCCTCGACGATCCCGGGGAGCCGCCTCACCGCCTCCTGGTCCTCGATCTTGGCGACGATGGCGGCGACGCTGCCCCGGAGACGCAGCTTCTCCCGCAGCAGGGCGACGTGCTGCGCGTCGCGCACGAAGCTGATGGCGACGAAGTCGGCGTCGACCTCGGCGGCGAGGGCGATGTCGGTCTCGTCCTTCTCCGTCAGGGCGGGCAGGTTGACGCGGACGCCGGGCAGGTTGATGTGGCGCCGCGATCCCATCGTTCCTTCGGTGAGGACCTGGCAGAGGAGGCGCCCCTCCCCGGCGCGCAGGACGCGGAAGTGGATCTCGCCGTTGTCCACCAGCAGCGTGTCCCCCTCGCCGACGTCGCGGTGGAGGCCGTCGTAGTTCGTGGTCACCGAGAGGGGCTCGGCGGGGGCGAGGCCGGCGTTGCGGAACTCGACGAGATCGCCCCTCTTCAGCGTCAGCCTGCCCTCGATCTCGCCGGTGCGGATGGAAGGTCCTTGCAGATCGACGAGGACGGCGGCCGCGACGTCCAGCGCCAGCGCCTCCGTCCGGACGGCGGAGACGACCCGCCGCGCCC
>CAYMMC010000778.1:0-1557 GCA_964391125.1 uncultured Akkermansia sp. | reverse complement strand
GGAATCTCGAAAATAACCGGAGCCGAGACGGATTTACCTCGCCGACTGGGGGTCTGGCTGGGAAAGTCACGCGGACTTTCCGCCGCGACAAGTCCGCTTCGACATGCGTGCCTTTCCCGTTTTCGCCTTGCCCTTCGCCGCGGCTCTTGTCCTGGCCGACGATCCGCCGCCCGTCTTGCCTGCGCCGACCGGCGTGGTCGCCTACGCGCCGAATCAGAACCGGGTGCATCTTTCGTGGAACGACACGGAGGGCGAGGTGCAGTATTGGATCGACCGCTGGGATCGGATCTGGGAGGAGGGCGAGGAAGAAGGGGAGGGGGAATGGGTCGAGGAGTGGGCCGCCGTTGGAACGCTGGAAGCGGACTTCGAGGTCTTCCGAGCCTTGGCGCCTTCGCCTTCGTCGGACAAGCAGGTCGTCAAGTATCGCATCGCGGCCGTGTACGACGGTGGGGTTTCGGACTGGGTCGAGGCCGAGGTGCTGAAGCCGTCCGGCCCGCTCGACCTGCTGTTCGATCCGGACGGCGGCGAGGTTCCGGAAGGCAACGAGGTGCGCGCTGGCGAAGTCTTCGCCATCCCGCTCGAGGCCTACAACGGAACCCCCAACCGTTTCTTCGTCAGGGACGAGGCGGATCTCCCGCCCGGGACGGTCCTTCTGAACGGCGTGGTCAGCGGCAAGATCGAGACGCCGGGGGTCTACCGCTTCCATTACGGAGTCGAGTTCGACGACGGGGAGGAGCCCGGCGGCGTGGCGAGGTTCGAGCAGATCCGCTTCCTCCGGGTCCTGCCTGCGGCCTCCGCGGCGCCGCCGGTGGTGGCGAGTCCGGGGTTCTTCGTTCCTGTCCAGAATGTCGGGGTGAGGGGCTTCGTCGATCTCGTCGACCTGTTCGCCGATCCCGGCGGGCCTCGGGGCGTCTGCTTCGACACCTCGCTCGGCGGCTTCACCGTCGCTCTCTACGACGAGGCCACGCCGAAGACGGTGGAGAACTTCCTCGGCTACGTGAACCGCGGCGACTACGACGGCAGCTTCGTCCATCGCGCGGCGCCGGGATTCGTCGTCCAAGGGGGCGGCGCCCGTCCCTACGGCTCCTCGGTGTCGCCGACGATGTGGGGCCCCGTGCAGAAGCGGGCGGCGGTGCCCAACGAACCCGGGATCTCGAACCGCCGAGGCACCATCGCCATGGCGAAGATGGGCGGATCTCCCGACAGCGCCACGTCGGAGTGGTTCGTCAGCACCGGTGCGGGCAATCCGCTCATCCTCGACGGGCAGAACGGCGGCTTCACCGCCTTCGGCGAGGTGGTCGGGACGGGAATGTCGGTGGTCGACGCCATCCAAGCCAGGCCCAAGGGCGACTACCGCTCGGTCATCTCGGGGAATTCCGGAGTGGCTCTCGAGGCAGTTCCCGTGCTCGATCCGGGCGTCGCCCCCGCCGTGCCGACGGCGGGCAGCTTCGTCCGCGTCTTCTCCGTCCGGGAGTCTCCGCCGCTCGACATCTCCCTCGTCTCGAACAGCCGTCCCGCCGTCGTGTCGGCCGCGGTTTCGGGAATGTCCCTGTTCCT
>CAYMMC010000777.1:0-1569 GCA_964391125.1 uncultured Akkermansia sp. | reverse complement strand
CGGCCCGCACCGCCGTTCCGGCACCGGTCAGGTAGATGCCGCGGTTGCTGCTGGAGCCGTTCCCGCCGACGCCGTGGAGGGCGATGTCGCCGCTTGCGTCGGCGTGGCCGATGACGCCGCCGCTCTGAACGTAGATGCCATAGGCGCTGTCGGTGCCCGCGATCCCCCGTCCGCGCATGGAGATCGCTCCCGCGCCGGCGTTGACGCTGCCGCCGCTGAGGTAGATGCCCGCTTTCTGCGCGGTGCTGCCGGTGCCGAAGCCGACCGCCGCGGCCAACAGCGGATCGGCGCCGCCGCCCAGGACGATGTCCCCGCCGTGGGAGGCGATGGTCGTGCCGGTGAGCTGGATGTTGCCGCCTCCGCTCCCGTCGCGGTCGGCGTTGAGAACGATGTCCCGCCCTTGCGTGGTCACGGAGGCGCCGCTGTTGCCGACGATGTTCCGGCCCGCCTGCAGGGCGATGCTGCCGGCCTGGGTGCCGCTCCCGGTGGCGAGGGCGCCGGTCAGGACGATGTCCCCGTTGCCGATGGGGGTGCGGAGGATGAGGTCGTCCTTGAAGGTGTAGCCGCGCACGTCGACCACCCCGCTGCCGGCGGCGTGGCCGATGGTGATGGAGGCGAAGCCGTCCTGGATGACGTCGAGTTCGGCGGCGGTGAGGTTCAGGATGCCGGACGCTCCGTTGCCGAGGCCGATCGATGTCGTCGCCGTGCGCGGTTGGATGGTAAGGTGTCCAGTGGAATGAATTCGAGAGCCGCTCCCCCATTCGATGGTGTCGGCGTTGATGGTGATGTCGCCCTGCGCCTGGGGGCCCGGGGCAGCCGCTGATCCCACATACTTGGCATGACCGCTAAAATAAACGTCGGATCCTCCCTCACCCACCGTTCCGGTGATCGTGATGGACGCTCCATTGGAGCTGATGATATCGCCATGGCTCGAATACACGCCGTAATTTGAGCCCGTGCCCTGCCCTCCGATGCCTGTGATGGTGATGGCTCCACCGTTGCTGGTGATTTGGCTGTTGGGACCACCATCGTTGTACATGCCAACTCCGTAATTCGCCGTGGTGCCGTTGCCTCCGGTGCCGGTCAGCGTGATGGGCGCCGTCCCGTCGGAAGTCACCCTTCCTCCATTGTACAAATACATCCCTATGTTTCGTATATCGGTGCCATTCCCTCCTGCCGTGCCCGTGAGTTCGATGGCGCCATCGACACTTTTCACCTCCGTGTTGTCACCACTGATCATGACTCCGTAGCTGCGATTGGTTCCTGGTCCACCTTCGCCGAAAAAAGTCACCTTCCCGGCAGCCGCTCCCGTGCCGAAGGATTCCACCCTGCTGCCACCGTATAGATAAATGCCGCGATTGTTCGCGCTGGCGTCTCCCCCCTTTCCGGTCAGGGAAATGTTCCCCGATCCCGCAGATCTCAAGGTGGCATTATTGATGCTGATTCCGTTGTATGTTCCGCTTCCGATCCCCTTGGCCTCCAGCACGATGGCGTCGAAATTGTCCCCGACGTGCGTGTTCTCGATCAGCGCCCCCGAGTTCACCAGGATGTTCCGTCCCGCCTCCAGCG
>CAYMMC010000776.1:0-1585 GCA_964391125.1 uncultured Akkermansia sp. | reverse complement strand
CTCCCGAGGAACGAGGTCGCAGGCCGCTTTGAGGCTCCAATCCCCCAAGCTCCGCTTCTGCCGGAGGTATCTGATTCCATTTGGCGGCGGGCCTCCGGCGGGATTCCGGGACTTGTCCGCCGTGGCGGAATGTGGCAGAAGGGGAGCGGCCCGACCCACTCCCATGAAGCGCCCGACCCTGTTTGCCCTCGCGTTTTCTCTCGCCTTCGCCATTGCCCGGCTCTCCGCTCCCGCCTCCGACGCGCCTCCCCCGAACCTCCTCTTCCTCTTCGCCGACGACTGGGGCAGGCACGCCTCCCTTCTGCGGGAGACCGAAGGTCCGGGAACGATCCACGACCTCGTCCGCACGCCGAACTTCGACCGCCTGGCGCACGAGGGCGTCTTCTTCCGCAACGCCCACGTCAGCGCCCCTTCCTGCACGCCCTGCCGCAGCGCCCTGCTCACGGGACAGCATTTCTGGCGCACGGGGACGGGCTCCATCCTGCGCGGCGCGACCTGGGACGCCTCCTTGCCGAGCTTCCCCTTGCTCCTGCAGGAGGCGGGCTACCGCATCGGCTACTCCTACAAAGTCTGGGGGCCGGGCAGCCCGACGAACGCCCCCTTCTCCCCGGACCAGGCCTACGTGAAGCGCGGAAGGCAGTTCAACCAGTTCTCGCAGCACGCGACGCGCCTGCTGTCCGAGGGCCGGACCTTGGAGGAGGCCAAGGCGGCCCTGCTGTCCGAGGCGCGGGGGAACTTTCAGGATTTTCTCGACGCCGGGCCGGGGAAGGGGCCCTGGCTCTATTGGTTCGGGCCGACCAACGTGCATCGCCAATGGATCAAGGGCAGCGGCAAGAAGCTCTGGGACATCGATCCCGACGAGCTGGAGGGGAGGATGCCGCCCTACCTGCCCGACGTGTCCGAGGTGCGGCAGGACCTGGCCGACTACTTCGGCGAGATCGCGGCCTGGGACGCCGCTATCGGGGAGCTGCTCGAGGAGCTGGAGCGCCGGGGCGAGCGGGAGAGCACTCTCGTCGTGGTCAGCGGCGACCACGGGGCGCCGGGCTTTCCCCACGGGAAATGCAATCTCTACGGCTTCGGCACGAACGTCTGCCTGTCCGTCACCGGTCCCGGGGTGAAGGGCGGGCGCGTCGTCGACGACCTCGCGAGCCTGACCGACCTCGCCCCGACCTTCCTCGAGGCGGCCGGTCTCGAGGCGCCCGAGGCCATGACCGGGCGCAGCCTCTGGCCGGTGCTGAGATCCGGGAGAAGCGGACTCGTCGACGAGACCCGCACCCGCGTCTTCACCGGCCGCGAACGCCACGTCGAGAGCGCCCGGTCCGACTTCACCCCCTATCCGCAGCGCGCCATCCGCACCGCCGACCACGTCCTGATCGTGAACTTCCGCCCCGACCGCCATCCCATGGGCGATCCCTATCGCCTCGAGGGCGGCGACGAGCCCGGCGTCGAGGAGCTGGAGAACGTCACCCGCGTCACCTTGCCCGACGAGGACGCGGGACCGACCAAGGCCTGGCTCGTCGGTGCTCGCAAGACGCCGGAATGGAAGGCGCACTTCGACTGGGTCTACGGGAAGCGGCCGAAATAC
>CAYMMC010000775.1:0-1593 GCA_964391125.1 uncultured Akkermansia sp. | reverse complement strand
TGGCGAATCGCCCCGACCGGGCCCAGGCCCATCAGCGCGGGATCGCAGCCCACCGCCGCCGTGGCGACGACGCGGGCGCGGGAGGCGAGACCGTGGCGGACCAAGGCCGCGTCGCTCGCGAGCAGGACCATGGCGGCCCCGTCGTTGATGCCCGAGGCGTTGCCGGCGGTGACGCTGCCTTCGGGCCGAAAGGCGGGCTTCAGTTTCGCGAGTCCTTCCTCGGTGGTGTCGGGGCGGGGATGCTCGTCCTCGGCGACCAGTCCCTCGTGGGTGGCCACGGGAGCAATCTCGCGGGCGAAGGCGGCGCGGTGCTCGGCGGCGAGGCGCTGGCTGCGCGCGGCGAAGGCGTCCTGATCCTCTCGGGAGATGCCGAGGCGGTCCGCGATGCGCTCGGCCGTCTCGCCCATGCCGATCCCCAGCATGGGGTCGCTGAGGCCGTCGCGGAAAATCGCGTCGGTCAGGGCGGCGTCGCCGAGCTTCCTGCCCCAGCGCGTTTCCGACGCGTAATGCGGGGCGCGGCTCATCGACTCGACTCCTCCGGCGAGGACGAGATCGCAGCGCCCCAGGCGGATGGCGTCGGCGGCGAGGTCGACCGCCTTGAGCGAGGAGCCGCAGGCCATGTTTGCGGTGAAGGCGGGCGTCGACTCCGGCAGACCGAGCCGCCAGCCCACCTGGCGGGCCACGTTCATTCCGCTGTCGGCCTGGAGAACCTGTCCGAGGACGACTTCGCCGATCGCCGGGCGGAGGGCCTCGGGAACGACCGCCTCGGCCACGGCGAGGGCGAGTTCGGCGGCGGAGAGGGACTTCAGTCTGCCGCCGAAGCGGCCGATGGGGGAGCGTTTCGCGTCGACGAGGTGGACGTTCATGCAGCGGGATCGATCGAAGGGCGGCGGATGTGGAATCTCCGGGTCGCGGACGGGGGCCGGTCATCGTCAACGCCCATCGGGACGGACCATCGTAAAGACGTTGCAGGGCGTGTCATGGGAAATGTTGCCCCGTCCAGGGGCAGCCACCGAGGCGATGCCTGGCGGATTCGGCCCCTGCCCGAAAGTCAGGGATTCGTCTCAGTCTCCACGGCCTGGCGCGGCGAGATCGAGACCCGCTTGAGCCGGGCTCCGTCCTCGGGGCTCCAGGTGCGGACTTCGGGGCGGTCCTTGAAGTGACGGTGGACGAGCCGGCGCTGGTAGGAGTTCATCGGCTCGAGCTTGATGGTGCGTCCGGTGGCGATGGCCCGGGCGGCGGCGGCCTCGGCCTCCTCGATCAGGCGGTAGTCCCGGGAGGCGAGGTAGTTGTCGATGTCCACGTGGATGCGCGGCGCGTCGGGAATGCGGTCGAGAAGGAGCCGGTTGACGAGGTGGGCGATCTCCTCGAGCCGTTCGCCCCGGGGGCCGACGAGGAGCTCGCCGTCGTGCGAGGCGACCTGGAGGGTCATGCTCGCGGGGTCGGCCGTGACCGTGGCGGCGAAGCCGAGGTAGCCGAGCATGGCGTCGAGGGTCTCCTGGGCGGTTTCGAGAGGATCCATGGGCGGGTGCGGGCCTGCGGGCCGGAAGGATACCGGATCGGCGAGCGGAACGGAAACAAAAAACGCGGCTC
>CAYMMC010000774.1:0-1596 GCA_964391125.1 uncultured Akkermansia sp. | reverse complement strand
GAGCTCCTCCAACATCTCCACGACCCTGCTCTCCTGGTCCGCGCTGCAGCGCTTCGGCGGGCAGGAGCCGGCCGCGGCGCTCCGGCGCGCCACGCATTGGATCCAGGACTACGTCGGCTCGCTCGACCCCGCGCTCGTCGCCGAGACGGTCAAGGCCCGCTACGGCAAGGACCGGACCTTCTCCGTGCCCATTCTCATGCTCTGCGCCATCTGCGGCACGCTGGGGCCGCGCGGATGGGGCCTCGTGCTGCCCCTGCCCTTCCAGCTCGCCGCCTTCCCGCGGCAGTGCTTCGCCGCCCTGCGCCTGCCCGTGGTCAGCTACGCGCTGCCCGCCCTCATCGCCATCGGCCACGCCCGCTACCGCATCGGACCGGGAAGGAGACGCCGGCTCCGGGCGCCGCACTTCCTCTGGCCGCGCCTCTCGTCGCTGCTGACCTCGATCCAGCCCGCCTCCGGCGGCTTTCTGGAGGCCGCGCCGCTGACCAGCTTCGTGACCATGGCCCTGGTCGCGGCGGGGGAAAGGGATCATCCCGTGGCCAGAAACGGGGTCCGCTTCCTGCTGGAGACGGTGCGCCCCGACGGGAGCTGGCCCATCGACACCAACCTCGCCACCTGGGCCACGACCCTCGCGGTGAAGGCCCTCGCCGCCGCTCCAGAGGGTCGGACGAGCGGCCCGACCCTCTTCGACGGCCAGGAACGGACGCGCCGCTGGCTGCTCGACCAGCAGTATCGCGAGCGGCATCCCTTCACCGACGCCGCGCCGGGAGGCTGGGCCTGGACCGATCTCAGCGGCGGCGTTCCCGACGCGGACGACACGCCCGGAGCCCTGCTCGCCCTGAAGGCGCTCTCCCCGGAATCTCCCGACGCCGAGAGCCTCGACGCCGCCCGCGCCGGCATCGGCTGGCTGCTCGACTTGCAGAACCGAGACGGCGGCATCCCCACCTTCTGCCGCGGCTGGGGCGCCCTGCCCTTCGACCGCTCCTCGCCGGACCTCACCGCCCACGCGCTGCGGGCGTGGCGGGCTTGGTCCGTCCACCTGCCCCTCCCGATCCAGCATCGGATCGACCGGGCCGCGGACCGCGCCCTCGCCTTTCTCCTCCGCCAGCAGCGTCCCGACGGATCCTGGCGACCCCTGTGGTTCGGCAACCAGCACCGCCGCGACGACGAGGAAAATCCCACCTACGGCACGGCCCAGGTGCTCCTCGCCCTCGCCGACCTGGAAGCGGCGTCCGACGCAGTGGCGAGGGGCGCGGCGTGGCTGTCGTCGAACCAGAACGAAGACGGCGGCTGGGGCGCGGCGCGGGGGACCACTCCATCGACCATCGAGGAGACCGCCCTCGCCCTTGGCGCCCTCTGCGCCCTGCCCGCGATCCGCCGCCGCCAGATTCCTCCCTCGACCTTCGGCCGCGCCCTGGCATGGCTCGCCCGAGCGACGGAGCAAGGCACCCGTTTCGACCCCTCCCCGATCGGCTTCTACTTCGCGAAGCTCTGGTATTTCGAGAAGGCCTACCCCCTCGTCTGGACGGTGGAGGCGCTCTCGCGCCTGTCGCTCATCGCGGAGGGATCGGCGGAGGAGGAATGCGCTCCGAGTCGCCG
>CAYMMC010000773.1:0-1597 GCA_964391125.1 uncultured Akkermansia sp. | reverse complement strand
CCAGCATCAGCAGCAGCGGAATCAGGCTGGCCAGCGCCAGCAGCGCGCGGCGCAGATCGCTCGCCCAGCGGGTGAGCGCCGTCAGCATCGCGCCGGCGTAGCGCTTGTGCGCGGTGATGGCCAGGATGTCGAGTTCCTCGGGCGAGGCGAGCGCGGCGAGGATGGCCACCGCATCGTCCTGTCCCGGGTCGGTGTCGATGATGATCTTCCGAGCGATGGGCCGGGAGGTTAGTCCGCGGCGGTAGGGGTTCCCCTCCGGCAGGTCACGTCAGCCCCGGTACTCCCAGTGCCAGGACTCGTTGCTGATCGGGTACCAGCCGAAGCGGTGGGCGTTCTGGTTCAGCCAGTGCCACTCGCGGTCGCCCGGCCCGACCAATGAGCCATTGGTGACGTCGACGGCGAGCCCGTAGCCATGCTCACTTCTCCCGGGAGGTAGCACGTTGGCCTTCTTCTCGCCGGAGAGGTACTTCTGGTAGGCGGACGCCTGAGATTCGTAGCTGCGGTACATGTCGATGGCCCTCAGGTCGATCCCGTCGGCGGCGGCCGCGGCCCGCAGCGCCGCCCAGGACCTGGGGGCGGGGGGCAGCAGGTATCTCGTGCCGTGCCACGCCCCCGAGACCTCGACGAGGAGACCGGTGCCCTCGAGCCGCCCGTTGCGGTTCCTGATGTCGTGGGTCTGGAGGAAGGCCTCCAGTTCGGGCGAATAGCGCCCGGAGACGGACCGGGTGCCCGAGAGAGGTGTGGCGAAGGACGTGCCCATCCGACTCCAGGTCGCCGGAGCCGAGGTGGCGGGCACCTGTGCTTCCATCTGCCGCTGCAGCTCGGCGGCGAAGACGCCGGCTGGGGCGGCGGGCACGATGCCGTCCCGGATCTCGGCGATCCGCGTCATGGCGACCGCGATGCTCTCCATCGCCGTACCCGGTCGGCCGCAGGCGCTCAGGGATAAGGAGTCGTCTGAGGGGGCTCAGGAGACTGAGCGCTCGCGTCGCTCCGCTGCCTCGAGCCGGCTGCGCCAGGTGCTGTGGGCGGCGAGGTCGGCAAGGTACTGGGCGCGCATCTGATGCCCGGGGGCGTTCGGTGCCACTTCCGGGACGCCCTGGTAGAGACCCGCCAGATACGAGCGTATGGCGTTGATGGCCTCGCTGCGGATCTGGGACGTCCGGGCGACGGTGACCCCCAGGTCGGCGGCGATGTCGGCGAGCATCTCCTCTTTCAGGTAATACCGCTCGATCACTTCTCGTTGAACCGGCGGGAGATGCCGTATCGCCGTCTCCAGCGTGCCCATGAGCTCGACTTCTTCGAGCTGCTCTTCGGGCAGGGCCTCAGTGCTGGTCTCCTCGACCCGGCTGGCCAGGGACTCACCGTCGTCGTCCGGGACCCACTCGAGTGAGAGAAGCGCCGCCGACTGTGCTCGCGCCCGCACCTCGCGGATGTGCTCGACACTGCATCCCACCATGTCCGCGAGCTCCTGCTCGGTCGGAGCCCCTCCGCCGGCCCGCATCGCGGCCTCCGTGGCCTCGATCTCGCGCATCTGCCGTCGCATCCGGCGGGGCGCCCAGTCACGGGTACGGGTCGAGTCGATGATCGCCCCGCGAAT
>CAYMMC010000772.1:0-1599 GCA_964391125.1 uncultured Akkermansia sp. | reverse complement strand
CTTCAAGGGTAGCCCCGAGCGGCCCGCTCGGGGAACGAAGGTCGCGGAGACGCCCGATTGGCCGCGCGGGCCGCGCGGCCCTACCCGCCTCGCGGCAAGACCATCCGTCGCCCCCCGAGTAAGCGTCAATCATTCGACCCTACGGCAGCAGGCGCTCAAGCCACCGCCGTTTTAACGACGGAGTTCACCTTCTCCCGGCACGCCGGTCTCGGCTGGAGCCCGCGGATCAGCGGCGCCAGCTTCGCCGGCGTTTCTTCAAGTGCGGCCTCGCATGGCCGACGCGGATCAAGATGCGGCAGAGGTCGGGACGACGCGGTCCGGCCCGCATCGAGACCTCGACTTGGTAAAGCTTGCGGATGAGTTGCAACGCCGCGTCGGCGACTGCGGGCGACTGCCCGCGCGCCTCGAAGAACTTCCGCCGTGTTGGGGGCAGATAACATTTCTTGACAGAACCGCGCCCCGGACCGCTGGGTAGCGGGGTCAGATAGCCGCAAGGCGCCGTCGGACCGGTTCCGGCGCGTGTGCGTCCTTGTGCCCCGGTCCGACCGCCTGCTAGGGTGGCGGATGAGGATCCTCTTTCCGCTCTTGGCCCTGTTCGCCCTTCCCCTGTCGGCGGCGGAACCGCCCTTCGCCGTCTCGCAGTTCCCGGACCTGGCAGACATGCCCGACCGCACCGACGAATTCCGCCAGCGTCTCGAGGAGAACGGCGGCACGCTGCTCCTCGAGCCGGGCGTGCATCGCATCACCGGCACTCTGGAAGTGAAGCTGGAAGGAAGGCGCAGCGCCACCATCCGACCCGTCGGCGGCGCCGCGACCCTGGTGATGGACGGGCCCGGCCCCGCCATCCGCATCGTCGGATCGCACGAAGGCTCGGCCTCGCCGAAGTCCTTCCAGCCAGCCACCTGGAACGAGCGCATGCCCCTCGTCGAGGGCATCGAGATCCTCGGGAACCACTCCGAAGCCGACGGCGTCGAGCTCTTCCGCACCTTCGAGGCCATCGTCTCGAAGATCGCGGTCCGATGGTGCCGGACCGGCATCCGCCTCCACGAGCGGAACCGGAACGTCACCATCTCCGACGTCAACCTCTACGAGAACCGCGGCATCGGGCTCCACCTCGACGACGTGAACCTCCACCAGATCGACGTCTCCAACTCGCACATCAGCTACAACCGGGGCGGCGGCATCGTGGTCCGGGACGGGAACGTGCGCAACCTCCACATCACCGGCTGCGACATCGAGGCGAACATGCCCGGCGACGACACGCCCACGCAGACGGCCAACATCCTCTTCGACGTCTCCGGCACGCCCGACGACCGCAGCCGCTCCATCTGCGAGGTCGCCATCACCGGCTGCACCATCCAGCACAGCTCCAACTACTCGGGCAAGGCTTTCAAGGAGATCGCCCCCGGCGGAGCGAACATCCGCTTCCTGGGCAAGGAGATCTACCCCATCGACTCCATCGCCATCACCGGCAACGTCCTCAGCGACGCCTCCATCAACGTCGATCTGCGCGACTGCACCGACATCACCTTCACCGGGAACGTCCTCTTCGCCCCGAATCCCGACAACCTCCACGTCGTCCGTGGCAAGCGCATCCTC
>CAYMMC010000771.1:0-1611 GCA_964391125.1 uncultured Akkermansia sp. | reverse complement strand
CTTTCCCAAGCCCCGGCGCTGCGCCGGGCAGCGGACGGCCGGGCCTGTGGGGGGCGCTTGGGAAAGCGCCCTTCCTTGTTCCCCGGACGCTGGCTTCCCCCAAGGAGCGGGGCTTTCCCAAGCCCCGGCGCTGCGCCGGGCAGCGGACGACCGGGCCTGTGGGGGGCGCTTGGGAAAGCGCCCTTCCTTGATCCGCAGACGCTGGCTTCCCCCAAGGAGCGGGGCTTTCCCAAGCCCCGGCGCGGCACCGGTCAGCGGACGGTCGGGCTTGTGGGGGCGCTTGGGAAAGCGCCCTTCCTTGGCCTGTGGCTTTCCCCTGCGCCGCTGTCTCCGCCGCCTCAATAGCGCACCTTCTTCCGCTTCACGGCGAGGGGCTCCTGTCCGGCCCGCTCCTTGAGCTGGTTGATCTGGTCGCGGATGAGGGCGGCGCGTTCGAATTCGAGCCGGGTGGCGGCTTCCTGCATCTCCTCCTCCAGCTCGCGGATGACGGCGAGGGTGTCGACGTCCTTGCCGGATTCGGCGACGAGGGCGTTCTCGACCTCCTTGCCGCGCTGGTAGATCCGCAGGCTGCCCTGGTCGCTGCGGGAGACGGTGCGGGGGACGATGCCGTGCGCCGCGTTGTGCTCGCCCTGGATGCGGCGGCGGTATTCGGTGATGCCGAGCAGGCTCTGGATGGAGTCGGTGACGGCGTCGGCGAAGAGCACGGCCTCGCCGTTGACGTGGCGGGCGGCGCGTCCCACGGTCTGGATCAGGGATGTCTCGCTGCGGAGGAAGCCCTCCTTGTCGGCGTCGAGGATGCAGACGAGGCTGACCTCGGGCAGGTCGAGGCCTTCGCGCAGCAGGTTGATCCCGACGAGGATGTCGAACTCGGCGGCGCGCAGGCTGCGGAGGATCTCGACGCGCTCGATGGCGTCGACGTCGGCGTGGATGTAGCGGACCCGCAGGCCGACCTTGCGCAGGTAGTCGGTGAGGTCCTCGGCGGTGCGCTTCGTCAGGGTGGTGACGAGGACGCGCTCGCCCTTCTCGACCCTCTGGCGGCAGAGCTCGATGGTCTCGTCGATCTGGCCCTTGAGGGGACGCAGGGTGACGACGGGATCGAGCAGGCCGGTGGGGCGGATGATCTGCTCGACGATGAGGTCGGTGCCCTTCCTCTCCGGATGGAAGTCGGCGATGGGCTGGCGGCTCCCCGAGATGCGGGGCAGGCGGAGGGGAGGGGGGGGCATGCCCCCGCCGCCGCGCTCCCGACGGTGGGAGACGTAGCCGGACCGGCCCGCGACGGAGTTCTCGATCTCGAAGCGGGCGGGCGTGGCGCTGACGTAGAGCCGCTGCCCCGTCATCTCCATGAACTCGGCGAAGCGCAGAGGGCGGTTGTCGAGGGCGCTGGGGAGGCGGAAGCCGAAGTCGACGAGGGTCTGCTTGCGCGAGCGGTCGCCTTCGTACATCCCTCCGATCTGGGGGATGGTGACGTGGGACTCGTCGATGACGGTGAGAAATCCCTCGGGGAAGAAGTCGATGAGCGTGCCGGGCCGGCTGCCGGGCGGGCGTCCCGTGAGATGGCGCGAGTAGTTCTCGATGCCCTGGCAGAAGCCCATCTCCTGCATCATCTCGATG
>CAYMMC010000770.1:0-1614 GCA_964391125.1 uncultured Akkermansia sp. | reverse complement strand
CCGAAGCTTCCGAGGAGAGCTTGACGAGGTTGGCGCTGCGGTTTCTCAGGATCGAAACAATGAGATACCCGAGGCATTCCAGTCGGGCGTTCTTCCAAGGGAGGGCGGAACGGAGGCGGTCAATGAGAGAGGCTTTTAGCATGGAAAACATGCCGCATTGACCGGATGTCAAGATCCGTTTGTTTATAAATCACTTATTTTCAACGATTTGAGGTTCCGGTTTTTGTCGTGTAGTGTGGGTGGTTCCGCCCGCCGGGATCTGTGCGGGGGGCTCGGGGTAACCCGAGTCCCTACCGCGACCGGAGCAAAACCGCTCCGTCACGCACCGCCGCGGAGTTCAAGGGTAGCCCCGAGCGACCCGCTCGGGGAACAAAGGCCGTGGTGACGTCCGATCAGCCGCGCGGACCGCGCGGCCCCACCCGCCTCGCGGCGAGACCGTCCGTCGAAACCCTCCCCCGATGAATGGAGACTGCCGGATCGACCGAGCCTTGATCGCCCCCCCGGCGAAGCCGGGGGAGGGCCCGATTGGACAATGACGGACCGGACCGGCCTCAGCCCTCCGTCGAGCCTTCGGCGGAGCTGACCGATTCGACGGCGTCGTCCTCGGGCGGCTCGGGGCTTTCGGCCCGGAAGGTGAGGGACTTCTCGTCCTTCTTGTGCGTGATCTTCACCGTCTGGCCGGCCTTGACATCGCCCCGGAGCAGATGCTCGGCGAGCGGGTCCTCGATGTGGCGCTCCACGGCCCGCCGCATGGGACGGGCGCCGTAGTTCGGATCGTAGCCCTCCTCGATGAGGAACTCCTTGGCCTTCTTGTCGAGCTTCAGATGGATGTCCTTCGCGGCGAGGCGCTTCAGCACGGTGTCGATCTCGAGATCGACGATCTTGACGAGGTTCTCGCGGTCGAGGACGTGGAAGACGATCTTCTCGTCGAGACGGTTGAGGAACTCGGGCTTGAAGGCCTCCTTGGCCCGCTCGAGGATCTTGTCCCGCATGCTGCCGTAGTTCTCGTCGCCGCCGCCCATCGCGCCGAATCCGAGGGTGACCTGCCTCTTGATGACGTCGGCCCCCACGTTCGAGGTCAGGATGATGATGGTGTTGCGGAAGTCGATCTTGCGCCCCAGCGAGTCGGTGATCATGCCCTCCTCCAGGATCTGGAGAAGCAGGTTCATGACGTCGGGGTGGGCCTTCTCGATCTCGTCGAAGAGCACCACGGAGTAGGGCCGGCGGCGCACCGCCTCGGAGAGCTGACCGCCCTCCTCATAACCGACGTAACCCGGAGGCGAGCCGATGAGGCGGCTGCTGGTGAACTTCTCCATGTACTCCGACATGTCGATCTGGATGAGAGCATCCTTGTCGCCGAACATGAACTCGGCCAGGTTGCGGGCCAGGTATGTCTTGCCCACCCCGGTGGGGCCGAGGAAAATGAAGGAACCGATGGGACGTCGGGGATCCTTGAGGTCGGCACGGCTGCGGCGCAGGGCGCGGGAAATGGCCACGACCGCCTCGTCCTGGCCGATGACGCGGCCCTTGAGCTCCTCCTCCATCTTGAGGAGTTTTTCGGTCTCCTTCTCCTCCATGCGCTGGAGCGGCACGCCGGTCCACTTGGCGACGACG
>CAYMMC010000769.1:0-1626 GCA_964391125.1 uncultured Akkermansia sp. | reverse complement strand
CAGGAGAAGACCCCGCCTCACGGCGTCCGCAGCTTCGCCGCGAGCCACTTCGCGGTCTCGTCGGCGATTACGTTGTAGCCCGCGAGGTTGGGATGGCGGTCGCCGAACCAGCCGGGGAGATGGCCGAGAATGGCGTCGAACTCGTTGCCCATCACCACGACGCGGTCGCCGTCGACGCGCGGCTGCACGAGCCCCCGCAGCGGCGGCGGCACCTTCTCCAGAGGGAAGCGGCGGTAGTTCAGCATGTTCGGGCCCTTCTCCAGCTCGGCCGCGTAGCGGGGATAGAGGTCGAAGAGCTCGAGCCCCTCCTCCTCCGCGACGCGGCGGACCAGCCGGTTGACCTCCTCGCTTTCGGCCTCGTCGAAGTAGGGGATCACCGTGGTCGGCACGATTCTCGCGGCCGGATGGTCGCGGCGCAGCCGTCCGATCAGCTCCCGGTAGTCCTTGGGGAAGTTCGCGGCGAAGTCCTCGCGCCGCCGCAGGTCGTTGAGGCCGTAGCGGATGAAGATCCAGTCGATCCCGGGCAGCTTCGCCGCCTCCCTCTCGTAGCGCCCCGTGTCGAGGAGGCGGTGGATGTATTCGCCGCTGAGCCCCTTGTTGACGACCCGGCAGGGCTTCAGGTCCCCCTCGGCGGCGAGAAGCTGCTCGATCACCGATTCGAGATGCGGCCCCCCGGGCTGCAGCTTGCGGGGGACGCTGCCCTCGGTGGTGCTGTCGCCGAGGAGGAGGATCTGGACCTTGCCCTCGTGCTCGGCGCGGAGCGCGGCGGAGGGAAGGGCGGCGAGAAGAACGGGCAGAAGCAGGACGAAGCGGCGTTTCATTCCCGCAGGCTGCCACGTCCGTCCGGCGCGGGAAAAGGAAAATCGTCGTGGCGGCGGGTCCGTCATCCCGGCGGCGGGGCGATGCGGATCCCCCTGCTCTTCCCAAAAAATGCTTGCTATGGGACCGGAAAATCTGGCAGTCTCGCGCCCGAAATGAGTCCTCTCGACTGGTTCCGCTTCCGGGTTTCGGGGAAAACGTTCCTCCATAGCCTGGCGGCCGTGGTCCTGGCCATGGCGGCGGCGCCCTCTCTCGGTCGCACCGAGGGCTCAGCGGACTCGGACGGCGACGGCGAGCCGGGCAAGGGGCCGGGGATCTCGCTCGGCAGATGAAACGCATGAGAGCGCGATGTGACGCTTGTTGTAATTAGATGGATTCATCGAGAAGCAAATTAGCGGCCATCCTTGAGTCCTGGAGTTCGTGCGTTCCCCCGAAACCGGAGGATCTCGCACTTCCGCTGTCGGATGAATGTCCTCATGTTGTTTCCGCCGTAGGGGGGAAACGATTCTCCGATATTTCGTGGGCCGACATTGGATACTCCGACATTGCCTTCATCCATGACTTGCCAGATCAGGCGTCTAAGAGGTTTTACATCGGGGCTGCGTTGTATCGGCTTGCGATCGTGGAGGAGGATGACGGAATTTCGGAGGCGATCAGAAACACGTTGAAGACGTCGCTTTTCGACATGGGTTTCTACTCGCACTTGACCAAGGACATGCAGAATTGCGTCGATTTGGTTCTAGGAACAGGGGGTAAGATAACGGATTCCGTATTATAACAGAGCCCCCATCATCGCGACCGATCCCA
>CAYMMC010000768.1:0-1629 GCA_964391125.1 uncultured Akkermansia sp. | reverse complement strand
GTGGGTCGATTCGCGGTCGTCGAAGAGTTCGAAGTCCTCCGCCTCGCTGATCGACTGAACCCCGTCGAGATCGACGGTCCTGATGGAGAGCCGCACCTTCTTCAGACGCGAGACCGAGACGGGTTCGCCGTTCAAGGTCAGCACGGGCCGCACCGCCACGGTCGCCTCGGCGCCGGGGAGGAGGGTCTCCTGATCGAGGAGGAATCCGGCTTGGAAGGCGTAAGAATCCTCCCGAGGCAGCGCGATCTTCGCGAGCGAGGCGAAATCGCCGTCGGTGAGCACCACGGGCACGGTCCCCGCCTCGGAGAAGGGCAGCAGGATGAAGCCCTTCTCGTCCGCGTCGTAGCGCCGTCCCCCGAACCAGGCGGCGGCCTTGGGCACGGGCTGGTTCGCCTCGTCGATCACGGTGACGAGTTCGCCGCCCACGGTCGTTTGCGTCAGCGCCTGCAAGCCGCCCTTGCGCACGAGGGCGCGGGAGCTGATGCCGTTGCCGATCAGCTCGACCACCCAGACGCCGCGCTTCCCTTTCAGCGAGTCGAAGCGGAAGGTCTCGGCGTGCCGGAGGACCGGAGCTTGGCCATAGCGATGGACGGTCTCCTCGTTGGCGACGAGTCCGTCGAGTTCGAGGTCGGTGTCGATCTCCTCGCCGCGCTCGCGGTAGTAGTTGAGGGCGTTGATCTCGTAGACCTTCACGATCAGCTCGGACACGTTCTTCAGCGTCGCGGTCAGGGCGACTTCGTCGGCGGCGTCGAAGCGCTCGGGATTGTCCGGGGCGAAGGCGATCTCGACGCGGTCCTGCAGCGCCTGCACCCGCGCGGGGCCGAGGCGGGAGAGCCACTGCTGGGCGTCGCCGAGTCCGTGCAGCAGCTTGGTCTCGGCGAAGACGCGCTCCAGCCAGGTCTCGTCGAGGTAGGGGGAGAAGCGGGCCGTGCTCTCGGCCTCGACGAAGAAATGCTCGAGGTAGCTCCGCACCAAGGTCTCGTCCGTGCCGATGGGCGGCAGGCCGAGGGTGGCGCCGTGGTCGGCGTTCAGATCGACGGCGGCGATGCCGCGCTGCTGCTGCTCGCGCAGGTAGTCGGCGCGGACGTAGGGCAGGGCGCGGGGCAGGCGGAGGTATTCGAGGAAGTCCTCCTCGGGATGCTCGCCACGTTTCCGGGCCAGCTCGAGGCGACGGTGGAGCGCGGCGGCCTTCATCGTGTCGAAGGCGGGCGGCAGGGTCCTGACATATTCCCAAACGCGGTCGAGCCAGGCGCGCTCGGTCTCGGGGTTTCGGGCGATGGATTCGTCCGCGCCGGGGCGGAGGCGGAGGAGGCGCGCCTCGACGAAGCGCGGATCCCGGGCCAGCTCGGGCCGCAGTCCGGCGAGTTCGTCGAGCTGGGCGAGGGTGAGGCGGCGGTGGATCTCGAACTCGTCGAAGCCCTGGCTCTCGCGGCTGCGGAGGTCGGCGGCGATGAGTCCGACGAGCTGCTCGTGGTCGGGATAGCGGAGGCGGGAGAGCAATTCGCGCCGCTGCGCCGGATTCAATTCGACCGGCTCGCGGAGGAGGGCGTCGAGCCCCGCGTCGCTGACGCCGGAGATTTTGTCGCGGGCAATGGCTTTCTTCAAAAAGGCCTCGCGCGAGACGAGGGC
>CAYMMC010000767.1:0-1630 GCA_964391125.1 uncultured Akkermansia sp. | reverse complement strand
AAGGCGGCGTCCTGCACGAGGAGCCCGGTGTTGCGGTGGTCGGGATGGTAGTCGTAGGGGCGGTGGGAGAACACCAGGTCGGCGTCCCATTCGCGGATGAGCCTGACGATGGTCTTGCGGTTCTCCAGCGTGGGCAGCAGCTCGCCGTCGTGGATGTCGAGCACCTCGACCTCGGTGCCCATGCGGCGGGCCGCTTCCTCGACTTCGGCGGTGCGGCGCTGGGCGAGCTCCCCGCCCGCCATGCCCCAGTGGCCGATGTCCCCGTTGGTGCAGGAGACGAGCTTCACCTTGTGCCCCAGCTTGGCCCAGAGGATGGCGCATCCGCCGATCTGGAACTCGGGATCGTCGGGATGGGCGCCGAAGGCGATGATGCGGAGGGGGCGCTCCGCCGTCGGATCGACCGCTTCGGCGGCGCGTTGCGTCGAGCTGGTGTTCGTGGTGTCCTGGGCGGAGCCGGTTCCCGGGAGGCAACACAGGGCGGCGAGCAGGGCGAGGGAAGGAAGAAGGGATTTCATGGGCAAGATCATGGACAAGACGCGATGGTGTCCGCAAAATCCTCGCAACCAAAGCAAAAAACGCGGGACGAAGGCACGCGATGGCGGATGAGGCGCGGGCGGCTGGCGGCACGGACGGTCCGTCGGGCGAGCTTTCGCGTTTACATCGGCGCGTTCCCGGCCAACACTCTGCGCGGAAGATGGCCAACTGGTTCTACACCGACGCGCTCGCGGCGCAACAGGGTCCGGTCGACGGGGCGACCCTGTTGGAGCTGAACCGTTCCGGCAAGGTGAGGGCGAAATCCCTGGTCTGGCGGGAGGGCATGGCCGAATGGACGCCCTTCCGCGAGATCGCCCAGGGCCTGTTCGCCGCGCAGGCCGGGACCGAGGTCGGGGAGGAGGTCCCGCCGGTCGAGATCGGGGTCTGCGCCCATTCGGGGCAGGTCTATCCTCTGCGGGAGATGCTGCCCTACGGAGCGGCCCTGGTGGGGCCGGAGCACAAGGAGGACTTCGTGGGCAGGCTGATGGAGGGGGCGGCGGTGGAGATCGAGGACGCGACGGAGCGACGCCTCGAATACGTCGGCTTCTGGTGGCGCGCGCTGTCCTCGCTGCTCGACCACATGATCAAGATGATCCCTTCGGGGCTGTGCATGGCGCCCTACTACGTGATCGACGCGACCGACGGACTGCAGCCGGGGAGCGGGTCGGGATCCCTCCGGGACGCGACGGGGATGACGGGGCTCACGGTCCTGGCCTACGGTCTCGGCGTCCTCGCGAGCCTGGGGCTGAGCATCGCCTACGACACCTGGATGGTGGGCCGCTACCAGGCGACTCTCGGCAAGATGATCATCGGCGCGAAGGTGGTGAATCCCGACGGTTCCAGGCTCTCCTACAAGAGGGCCTTCGTCCGCTGGCTGGTGAAGAAGCCCTTGATCCATCTGCTGGTGTGGGGCCCGGCGGTGGTCGGGTTCGCGTTGGTGGTCGGCTTGAGCGTGGGGGCGAGCTCGCTGGAGGGCGGGGCGACGATGGTGCTCGCGATGACGGCGGGGCTGGTCGCCTTCGCGGCCCTGCTGGCGCTGTGTTGGGGGGTCTACTGGATGGCGGCCTTCGACCCCGAGAAGCGGGCGTTGCATGGC
>CAYMMC010000766.1:0-1637 GCA_964391125.1 uncultured Akkermansia sp. | reverse complement strand
CGGCGGACTCGGCGCGAAAGTCCGTCGCCAAGGTGCGGCCGTAGGAACACGAACCGGCAGAGAGGCCGCAGCAGGCGCTGGTGCGCCGGGCGGGGGCCGTTGTCTCCGCTTGCCCTTTGCGGGCGGCGTGCGAGGATGGGCCGTGCCTGGACGGGAAAATCGCAGACGGACGAAGCTCGGGGGAGGGTGGCTCGCCCTCCCCGCGCTGGTCCTTGGCGCTGCGGCGACGGCCTCCCCGCTTCCGCCTTTGGCGGAGAAATACTGCACCGCCTGCCATCTCGCCCCGGCGCCAGACACGATGCCTCGCGAGCATTGGACGCAGGTCTTCGGCTTCATGAGCGTGTGGATCCGCGAGCGGAACCTCCCCTTCGACTTGCAGGAATACCAGACGCTGCTGGGGGACTACCGCTCCCTGGCGCCGCAGCGCTTCGCCCTCGCCTCGGGCGACGATCTCGCTCCGCCGGCCCTGCACTTCGAGAAAAAGCCGCTGGGGCGGGCGCCGGCGACGGACGTTCCCGTGATCACCGACCTCCGCGTGGTCGATCTCGACGGCGACGGACGTCCGGAGGTGCTCGTCTGCGACGACGAGGCGGGCAAGGTCTCGCGGCTGCGGCATCTCGACGGCGTCTGGCGCGAGGAGGATCTCTTCTCCGTTCCCGGCCCCTCCCGGACGGCCGTCTTCGACTACGACGGGGACGGTCGTCTCGACCTCGCGGTGGGCGCCCTGGGCACGGTCCGCCCGACCGACCAGCCCGTGGGCTCGGTCTGGCTGCTGCGGAACCTCGGCGACGAGACCTTCGAGCCGCAGCCCCTGCTGCTCGACTGCGCCCGGGTCGCCGACGTGAAGGCCGGCGACTTCAACGGCGACGGCAAGCCCGACCTGCTCGTGGTCCAGTTCGGCTGGCGGACGACGGGGGGCCTGCTCTGGCTGGAGCAGCGTTCGCCGACCGTCTTCGTCAGCCACGCCATCGCGGACATGCACGGGGCCTTGCAGGCGGAGACGCTCGACTACGACGGCGACGGGCACCTCGATTTCGTGGTCCTCTTCGCGCAGGAGCACGAGAGCCTCGTCCTGTTCCGCAACGACGGGCACGGGCGCTTCGGGAGCCGCGTCCTCGCGCGGGGGCCGCATCCGGCCTTCGGCTCGTCGGGGTTCTCGCTGGTCGATCTCGACGGCGACGGGGACCTCGACATTCTCTGGACGAACGGCGACATGATGGACGAGATCCCCGTCGCCAAGCCCTACCACGGACTGCGCTGGCTGGAGAACCGCGGCGGCGAGTTCGTGTCGCGGGAGCTCCTGCGGATGCCGGGCTGCTATCGCGCCGTGGCGCACGATCTCGACGGCGACGGCGACCTCGACATCGTCGTGTCGAGCCTGTATCCGGCCTGGGATCTCCATGATTTCCCCAGCCTGGTCTGGCTGGAGAACGACGGGAGGCAGAACTTCACCGCGAGGGGCATCCTCCATTCGCCGTCGAACCTCGCCTCCCTCGTGGTCGGAGACCTCGACGGCGACGGCCTGCCGGACATTCTCGTCGGGGGCATGCACGTGCCGGGACCGCCGGGGAGGGTGGGGCGGATCACGGGACTCCTCGGGCTGCGGCCCGAGTGACCGATCCGGAGACGTGCCGGGA
>CAYMMC010000765.1:0-1639 GCA_964391125.1 uncultured Akkermansia sp. | reverse complement strand
CCGGCGACCGCCGAGATCTACACGCGTCCCCTACAGTATGCTTTTCCGATCGGCAGGTCCTCCTCTGCGAAGTCTCGCAGGGGACGCTGCGCTGGACGACCAAGGACGCGCCGAGCTCCGAGGTGCTGGACCTTTCCGCCATCCATGTCGTTCTCTGCGCGACGGCACCGGAGGACGGGGTCGCCCCCGAGGGCACGGCCCATTTTCTCCAGCTCGCGAACGGGTCCGTCCTCGCGCTCGGTTCCGGCGGGGCGCCGTCCCTGGACTGGATCGCGCCCTGGGGCAGGGAGACGACGCCGTGGGCTTCCGTCGTCGAGTTCGCGCGGGAGAACGGTGCCGCGCCGAAGGTTCGGATCCTGACGAAGGACGGTTCGTCCGCCGCCGCGATGCTGCCGCCGGGGGCGCTGGCCCTGCGGACGGCCGACGGGCGGGACATCGAGGTGTCCGCCGCGCTGGTGGAGCGGCTCTGGACGCCGGACGCCCCGCTCCGCCTCGGCTTCCCCAAGGGCGACTGGATCGACTTTTCCGAAGTGCCCGAGGGCCTCGGCCCGGCGGACGGGGTGCTCCTCGCCGGGAACCATCTCGTCGCGGGGACGCTGGCCCCGGTCTCCCTCTCGCTGCGCGACGGGGCCGCCACGGTGAAGGTTCAAAGCGACCGGATCCAGGGCCTGCGGCGCTCCGGCGATCCCGACGCGCCGGACCGCTTCGATCTGCTGCTCGGGGGCGGGGAGCGCCTCTCCGGGGAGATCCTCGATCCCTACCTCGTCCTCGAGCGCCCCGGCGGCCCTCTGGAGCTGCCGCTCGTCCAAGTCCTCGCCTACCGCAAGGCCCCTGCGCCGTGATGTTCCCTTCCCGCCCAACGATGATCCGCCCCTCCCTCCAGCTCCGCCTCCTCGCGGCCTTCGCGGTGCTGTGCGGCTCCGTCGCGGCGGCGGAGGAGGCCTTCGACGCCGCCGGGCTGGTCCCCGCCGCGTTCGGGATCTGGACCGACCGGGCGGGCAGTTCGTGGAGCGTCGAGGCCGCCGGCAACATCGGTCGCATCGGCAGCACCATGGTGAACAGCGGCCTCGCCCTGCTCGTGGACGAGGAGAAGTTCGCCTCCTATCGCCCCATGATGACGCCGGACGGCCGGGAGCTGGTGCTGCAGGGGCTGCCCCTCGATCCGCTGCCCGGCTTGCAGGTCCAGCGCCGCGTCCGGCTCCTCGACGAGCCGGGGGGGCTGCGCTACGCCGAGCTGTTCCACAACGGATCGGCCGATCCGATGACGCTCTCGGTCGGACTCGCGACGAATTTCTCGGGGAACTTCAAGACCTTCCTCAGCGACCGGGGGCGCTCCGAGCCGCTTCTGCTGGGACCGTCGGAGAGCGGCATCGTCGTCCTGCCGGGGGCCTCGCAGTCCTCGCGCGCCTTCCTCTTCACCCTCGCCGGGACGGCGGGCGGGGAGCGGCCCACGGTCTCCTCGCAGAACCGCTACGGCCTCGCCTTCCGCTACCGCCTCGACCTCGCGCCGGGCGAGACCGGGGTGATCGTCCACCACGTCGCCCAAGTCGCGATCCCGCAGAGCTTCGACCGGAGCACCCTGCAGCGCCTCGTCGCGCCCTACGCCCTCGACCGGCTCCGCGCGGCGGCCTTCGATCCC
>CAYMMC010000764.1:0-1644 GCA_964391125.1 uncultured Akkermansia sp. | reverse complement strand
CCCATGGCAACTGGCAGGGCGGACGCGCCGCCCGTCCTTTATGCCGCCGCGCGAACCCGTTGAATCGCTCAGTCCTTCAGGGGCAGGAGTTCGTAGCGGCGCACCCGCAGCTCCGCCGCCTCGGTCTGGATGCCGATGGGGCCGGCGCTGGGCGTCACCTTGAACGCCTCGTTGACGAGCTGTCCGTTGAAGAAATATTGCAAGGTGTCGCCCTTGGCGATGACCTCGAGGGTGTTCCACTCGCCGATCGGCTTGTCGGGATCGTCCTTGCCGCGGAATCCGATCTTGTCGGCCCAATCCTCGTCGCGCTTCTCCCAGTTGATGCGACCGCTCAGCACCTGCTGGCGCGGGGCGCCCTTCTTCCAGCGCTTCTCGCCGTCGCGGTCCAGCTCGAACTCGGCCTCGACGCTGGACTGGTAGACGGTCCCGTCGGGCATCTTCGGGCTCAGCACGAGGATGTCGCCCATGCCGCCCTCGATGATCTGGGCCTCGATGCTCGCGCAGAAGGTGCCGCCCAGGCCGCCGTGCGGTCCGTGGCTGTGGATCAACAGACCGCTGTCCCGGGTGCGGTCGACGCGCTTGCCCCAGGTGGGGCCGGTCCATTTGAATTCGAGGATCAGGTGGTAGTCCTTGAAGGCCTCCTTCGTGGACATGTAGCCCCAGGCCTTGCCGGTGATGAGCAGGTCGCCGTTCTCCTGCGGCAGGAAGACCTTCTCCGGCGGGTCGTTGGCCTCGGGGTCCGCCTTGTAGTTGATGTGGTAGTCGACCTCGCCCTTGCGGGCCAGCTCGAGGATGTCGATCTTCTCGGAGACGGCGCGGGCGGTCTCGGGCGCGGCGAAGAACTTGGGCTTTCCGGTGTCCGCGACGGCGTAGGAGGAGGCCAGGGCGGCGGCGAGGATCGTGGGGAGAAGGCGGGGATGCATCATGGCCGAGACCTCTAGCGGAGGAAGCGCGTTCCGCCAGTGGCGTCATCCTGTCCGCGAGGGACCGGCGGGATTTTTGAACGCGCGCCGCCTTTTGTGCGTCATTACCCGCAATGCAGCGTTTCTCCGAGGAATGGCGCGACTGGATGGACCGCAACGGAGCCCGGCTGATGCTCTTCGCCCGGCAGCAGACCCGAAGCGAGGCCGACGCCGAAGATGTGCTCCAGGCTGCGCTCGTCCGCACGTGGAGGACCCACCGGGGCGCGCCCGACCGGCAGGTCGTGAGCCTCGCCTACACCAACATCCGCCGCTGCGCCATCGACCTTGCCCGCAGCAACGAGCGCCGGCGCCGACGCGAGGAGGCCTCCGTGCTGGAGCGGGGCGAACTGGTCGCCTGGTTCGAGCTGCCCGAGGACGACACCAACCGCGCCCTCCAAGTCGCCCTTTCCAAGATTCCGGAGAAGTTCCGCGAGGTCATCACCTTGAAGATCTGGGGCGAGCTGACCTTCGACCAGATCGGCAAGACCCTCGACATCTCGCCAAACACCGCCGCCTCGCGCTACCGCTACGGCATGGAGGCGATGCGCAAGTCCCTCGAGGGGGAGAGGGTCGAAATCGGCCGATGAGGAGGGCGGGATCTCCACCTTCGATCCGGCCCTCCGGGACGCCGCGACCCTGCGCGTCCAGACGAAATAGTTCCTTCAAAATCGGAGGAGGAGCT
>CAYMMC010000763.1:0-1656 GCA_964391125.1 uncultured Akkermansia sp. | reverse complement strand
ACTTCTTCGTCTCCACCGATCCGGCGCGGCGCTTCGTCATCGACCTCTATCGCCTCGGCTACTACGGCGGCAAGGGCGGGCGCCACGTCGCCACCCTGGGGCCCTTCGACGGCGAAGCCCAGCCCGTGCCCGAGATGAAGCCGGAGAACCGCCTCCGCGAATGCCGCTGGGCGCCCTGCGCGAGCCTGACCGTCCCCGAGGACTGGCCCAGCGGCGCGTATCTCGGCAAGCTCACCACCATCCCCGAGTCCGCCTCCGATCCCTACTGGCAGAGCTACGTGTTCTTCGCCGTGCGCGACGACCGCCCCGCCGACCTCGTCTTCCAGACCAGCGACAACACCGCCCAGGCCTACAACCGCTGGCCGGAGAACGAGTCGCTCTACACCGATCCGCGCGGCGCCCACGCGCCCGGCGTCGCCGTCAGCTTCGACCGCCCCTACGGGCTCTACGTGCAGATCTTCCAGCACCCGCTCTCCATCGGGTCGGGCGAGTTCCTCCTCTGGGAGTTCCCGCTCGCCTACTGGCTGGAGAAGGAGGGCTACGACGTCACCTACGTCTCCAACGTGGACCTGCTCGAGCCCGGCTCCATCGAGCGGGGCAAGGCCTTCCTTTCCGTCGGGCACGACGAATACTGGGACGTCAAGCAATACCACCGGGTCGAGTCGGCGATCGAAGGGGGTCTGAACGTCCTCTGGCTGTGCGGGAACTCCGTCTTCATCGACTCGCCCTTCGCGCCGTCCGGCGACGGGCGGGAGAACCGCGTCCTCTCGCGCCGGGGATGCTTCGGCGAGCTGCGCCAGGACGAGATCGACAGCTACGCGGCCCTCTTCGACACCCTGAAGAGCACCGCGCCGGACGAGCGCGGCATCATGGGCGTGCGCTCCGTCGTCCCGTTCAACGGCGGCGGCGACTGGACCTGCCGGAACGCGGGCCACTGGATCTTCGAGGGCACCGGGATGAAGGACGGCGACTCCATCCCCGGTCTCGTCGGCTGGGAGCACCACGGCGAGCCCGACCCCTCCCGTGCGGGACTCGAGATCCTCGCCGAGGGGCCGGTCTGGGCCGGAGGCACCCGCGAGGGGAAATACACCTCCGTGATCTTTCCGGGACCGAAGGGGAACTTCGTCTTCAACGCCTCGACGGTCTACTGGCCCCAGGGGCTGAGCACTCCGCCCGGCCACATCCTGCCGTGGTCGCATGGCTCGCGCCCGCACGGCGCCGACCCGCGGGTGCAGCGCATCACGAAGAACCTGCTCGACCGGGCCGTCGGCGCCTGATCGCGAGCCGGCCCCGCCGGGGCGGTCGGAGCGGTCGGTTCCGGCACAGAACCGGGCGTGCCATTCCCTCCCCGATGTGCTACCGGTAGGGCGACAGCGCCCCATGACCCACGTTCCGCCTCCCCGCCGCAAGACCAAGATCGTTTGCACCCTCGGCCCGGCGACGGACTCGCCCGAGGCGATCCGCTCCCTGCTGGAGGCCGGGGCCAGCGTCTTCCGCCTCAACATGAGCCACGCCGCCCACGACTGGGCGCGGCGGGTCGTGGAGCACCCCCTGCGCTTCGCGGGTCTGGCCATCGGCGGGTCGGTGCGCTCGGCGGCGGTGACGGCGGGCGCGTACATGCCGCAGCTCAGCCATCACCTCTCGAACCGGGGCCTC
>CAYMMC010000762.1:0-1666 GCA_964391125.1 uncultured Akkermansia sp. | reverse complement strand
GGCCTGCGGGCCATGCTCACGACCGCTTCGATGAGCCCCGCCCCCCCGCGCGGGATGACGAGGTCGAGCCAGCGGTCCATCTCGCAGAGGTGGCGGACGCTCTCGCGGTCCGCGAAGGGGATGAGCTGGATGCTGTGGTCGGGCAGGCCGGCGGAGGCGCCGCCCTCCTGGAGCGCGGCGGCGATGGCGCGGTTCGAATGGATCGCCTCCTTGCCGCCGCGGAGGATGGTCGCGTTGCCGGTCTTGAAGCAGAGCACGGCGGCGTCGGCGGTGACGTTGGGGCGGCTCTCGAAGATGATGCCGATGACGCCGATGGGCGTCCGCTTCTTCTGGAGGCGGAGCCCGTTGGGGCGCGGCCACTCCTTCAGGATCTCGCCGACGGGATCGCGCAGGTCGGCGACCTCGCGGATGCCCCGGGCCATGGCCGCGACGCGCCCCGGGTCGAGGCGGAGGCGGTCCTGCATCGCCGCGCCGAGGCCCGCCTCGTCCGCGGCGGCCATGTCGAGGGCGTTGGCGGCGAGGATCTCGGCCTCGCGTTCGGCGAGGGCGTCCGCCATGGCCAGGAGGATGGCGTTCTTCCGCTCGGTGGTCAGGGTGGCGAGGACGTGGGCGGCGGCGCGGGCTTGCTCGCCCATCCGGTTCACCTCTAGGGCGATGTCTTCGGGGGTCATTCTTGCAGGATGGCGGTGGCGGGGGGCGCCGCCTTGGCGGGGAAGCGGGTGGCGAGACCTCCGCCGGAGACCAGCTCGGGGAGCTGTTCGGGCTTCAATCCGCTGGCGATCAGCGTTTCGATGCCGGCGGAGACGGCGGATTCGACGGCGCGCAGCTTGCTGGCCATGCCGCCGACGGAGAGGGAGCCCTTCTCGTCCCGGGCGAAATGCAGCACCGCGCCGACGTCCTCGACCAGGGGGACGATGTCCTCGTCGGACGCCGCGCCGGGGCCGAGCAGGCCGGCGACGCTGGTGAGAAGGATGAGCAAGTCGGCGCCGACGAGGCGGGCGACGATGGAGGAGAGGGTGTCGTTGTCGCCCACCTTCAGCTCGTAGACGGAGACGGAATCGTTCTCGTTCAGGATGGGGACGACGCCGCGATGGGCCAGGATGGCGTTCAGGGCGGCGAGGACGTTGCCGCTGCGGCGCCCGTCCTGCAGGTCCCCGTGGGTCACGAGGAGCTGGGCGACCTTCAGCCCGTGGTGCTCGAACTGGCTCTCGTAGAGGTGCATCAGCCGCGCCTGGCCCGCCGCGGCGCAGGCCTGGAGCATCTCGGTCTCGGCGGGACGCCGCTCCAGGCCGAAGGCGGACAGCCCCGCCCCGACGGCGCCGGAGGAGACGACGACGACCTCGTGCCCGGCGGCGTGGACGTCGGCGATGGCCTGGGCGAGGCGGGCGATCATGGCGTGGTGGATGCCCCCGCCCGCGTTCCGGGTGAGGACGCCGGTGCCGATCTTGATGACGATGCGTTTGCCGGATGCGATGGCCATGGTGCGGCGCCTTCGGGCGGCGAATCCCCGAGCCAAAGGCGGGCGGGACGATAGTTCCGCGTCCGACGGGTGTAAAGCGCCTTTCCCCGCCCGCGGCGGTCCGTCACCGGGGCGGGGCAAGGCGTTCGGCGACGGCTTGCGCGATCTCGGGCGAATCGGGCGGAACGCCGAAAAGCTCAACGACCC
>CAYMMC010000761.1:0-1675 GCA_964391125.1 uncultured Akkermansia sp. | reverse complement strand
ATTCTCGGTGACCCGGTGACGGAGCGTCACGATGCCGAGCACCTCGCCGGCGAGGTTTACGACGGGACCGCCGCTGTTTCCCTGCTCGATGGGCATGGCGAGTTGGAGCATGGGGAATTCGGGCGTCTCCCCCTCCCCGGCGAAGCCCGGCTCCAACTTGCGGATGGCCGAGATCGCCCCCGGCACCACGCTGAAGCCCAGCCCTTGGGGCGCACCGAACCCGAGCACGAGATCGCCCTGCCGGATCCCGTCCGAATCGCCCAGCGTCAGCGGCGTCAGCGCCGGTCCCTCGGCGAGCCGCAGCACCGCGAGATCGTAGTGCCGGTCCGAAGCCAGCACTTCCACCACCTCCCGGACCGACCCGTCGCTGAACTCGATCTGGACCGGCCGCCCCTCCCCGATCACGTGGAGGTTGGTGACGACCAGCCCGTCCTCCGAGACGACGAAGCCCGATCCCGTGCCCCGGACGCTGCCGTCCCTTCCCATCTGCCGGACGGTGGCGAGCGACGGCTTCACCCGCTCGGCCAGCACCGTGACCGTGGCCGGGTCGAGGAACTCGCGTCCGCCCGCGTTGTCCGGCAAGGCGAGGAGCCCGGCCGCCGCCTCGTCGGAGAACGGGTCGAAGGCGGTCTTCCCGTCCGCGTCTTGGGAAAACGAGCCGGACGGAGCGAAGCAGGCGGACGCCAGGACCGTGAAGAGGAGGAGTCGGCTCATGCGGAGTCGTCGGATGGACGGGGCCGGAAAGACTAGCGCATGGCGCACTCGCTGGCAAAGCCGTCCTTGCGCCGGAACGCTCCGATTTCGCAATCCGCCGCCAAATCCCGTGACGGGCCGCTCGCGCCCCCTATTTCCGGCTCAGCCTCCGGAACAACTGGAAGCCGAGCGCCAAAAAGAGGATGTTCGGCACCCAGACGAGAAGGTGCGGATGCATCTCCTCGCGCTGCTTCATCATGTCCGCCACGTTCAGCATGGCGTAGTAGGTCACCGCGATGCCCATGCTCAGCATGAAGCCCGCGGAGCTCTCGCGCCGCTGCGCCGTGATCCCGAGCGGCACCCCGATGAGCGCGAAGGTCAGGCAGGAAACCGAGAAGGCGAAGCGCCGGTTCAGCTCCGTGCGGCATTCGGCGCGGACGTGCGGCTCGAGCGAGGCATCGCGGGACCGCTCGAAGAGATGCCCCAGAGGCAGGTTGTCCGGCTTGTTCATCGCCGACTCGCCGCGCTGCTTGAACTCCTCGATCGAAACCCCGAAGGGCGCCTCCGCCATGAAGGCCGGCTGGCTCGAGTCCATGAAGCTGCCCTCCTCGCCCTTCGCCATCACGTTCACGTCGACCATGTCGAGGACCATCTCCGGATTTTCCGAGTCGAAATCGACGGAAACCCGCGCCTCCCGCGCGACGACCACCGCCTGCGGCACGTAGTTCTCCATCTTCACCAGCTGCAGCCCCTTCAGGACGCCGTCCTCCTTCCGGGCGAAAACGAGGTGGTTCGGCAGGTCGTCCATCACCTGGTGGTCGGGGAAGATCATCATCGGATCGCGCCGCATCTGGTTGAAAAGCGAGGCCTTCAGCCCCTCCATCTGCGTCTTCGCCCAGGGCGTCACCGAGAGGTTCACCCATCCGCAGATGCCCGTGAAGGAGATCGGGTAGGCGCCGTTGAACCCCGTGTTGAGCTTCCC
>CAYMMC010000760.1:0-1680 GCA_964391125.1 uncultured Akkermansia sp. | reverse complement strand
TCGCCCGTGTCCGAGGCGAAGCGTCCGAAGGAGTTGAGGTAGAGGTGCTTGAATGAAGTCTCCTGGCAGAAGCCCTGCGTGGCGACGCTCCCCTCCCCCGGCTGTCCGCGCATCGGATCGACGAAGACGGAGGCCATGCGGGGCCGGCGGAAATCGGCGTCGACGAGGAGGGTGCGGTAGCCCATGTTCGCCTGCAGCACCGCGAGGTTCGCGGCGACGAAGCTCTTCCCTTCGCCGGGCGAGGGGCTCGCCACCATCACGCTGCGCGGGGCGTGGGCCGAGAGCGCGGTGCGCAGCGAACGGATGCCCTCGCTGACCGGCGAAGCGGGGTCGCGGGTGACGAAGAGCGTCTCGCCGAGGTCGCGCTTTCCGTTCCCGGCGAGGGGGATCTCCGCGAGGACGGCGAGCCCCAGGGTCGACTCGACCTGCTTGCGGCTGTGCAGGGCGCGGTCGAGCAGGCCCAGCGCGAGGACGAAGCCGAGTCCGGCCAGCGTCCCGAGGACCCCCGCCCCGGCAACGGTGATCGTCCTCTTCGGCGAGATGGGCTTCGACGGGACGAGGGGGTCGGAGAAGGTGCGCACCACCGTCTCGTCGACCCGTTCGGTCACCTCGGTGTCGTTGATGCGGTCGAGGAGCCGCTCGTAGGTCGCCGAGGCCGCCTCGACGGCGCGGAGGTGGGTGCGGAACTCCTTCATGATCCCGTCCACCTCGATGAGCTTCAGCTTCTGCTCCTGCACGGTGTCTCGCAGCTTCCCCTCGTGCTCGACGGCGCGGGCGTGGGATTTCTCGATGGACTCGCCGATGCCCTGGGCGACGAAGCGCACCTCCTCCTCCAGCCCGCGCAGGTCCCCCTCGTAGGCTTGGTAGGTCTGATGGCCCGGCGAGAACTGCTCCTTGATGCGGACGAACTCGGCCCGCTTCTGGTTGCGGGCGAGGAGGAGCTTCTGGATGTGGTCCTGATGGCCGTAGTCGCCGATTTCGAAGACCCGCTCGATCTCCTCCTTGGGAATCGCCCGGTACTGCTCCAGCTCGGCCCGCCTCAGCAGCACGTCGTTCGCGGCGGAGCTGAGCAGCTTGTCGAGGTCCTCCAGCTTCGTCGACGTCAAGTCCCGGTTCTCGTCGAGGGCGACGTCGGTGTGCTGCTTGCGGAATTCCTGGAGCCGCTCCTCCGCGGCGTGGACCCTGGCGAGCTGGTTGGCCGCCTCCTCCTCCAGCGTGGCGCGGCTCTTCTCGGCCGAGGCGATGTTCTGCTCCCGGATCAAGTTCTGGAACTCCTCGATGAACGCGGCCGCCATCCCCTGGGCGCGGACCGGGGAGCGGTCCCGGACCGAGACGTCGATGAGGCGGGTGCCGCGCCGCAGCTCGGCGTCGACCCGCCTCCCGATGAGCTCGACCAGCTCCGCGTCGGAATAGCCGCCCTCCTTCGGCGGCAGGAAGGTCGCGTCGTCCCTCAGCCCCATGCGCTCGACGACGCGGAGAATGACGGTGCCGTTGCGGATTCCCTCGGCCATGGACTTGAGAGCGTCCAGCGACTCCCAGCTCGCCTGGCGCACGCCCTTGAGCCCTTCGAAGACGGCCCCCTCGTTCTTGGGGTCCACGTAGATGACGGCGGTCGAGCGGTAGATCTTCGGCGCCAGCAGGACGTAGGCGAGCGCGATCCCGACGAATCCTAGGGCGATC
>CAYMMC010000759.1:0-1681 GCA_964391125.1 uncultured Akkermansia sp. | reverse complement strand
ACCGGGTCCGCCCCGACGGAGGTCCGGCCGCGGGAACTGCGGGCGCCGGGGACGGGGTCTGGGGCCACTTCGGGGACATCCGCCTCGTCTCCTACGGCGGGGATATCAGCGTGATGGCGGCCAGCAACATCCCCGTGGCGGACCGCCTCGACTTCAACGGAAACCCCTTGCAGATGTCCGATCCCCTCGGCATCCTCGCCTCCTTCGGCGGCGGCGGCGGGCGGATCCACTACGCCCAGGTGGGCCACGGCGGCTACAGCACCGGCGGCAACCATCATGGCGACATCTCGCTCATCGCCGAAGACGGCGGCGTCCACGTCGTCGGGGGGATGTACACCCACGAGGCAAGCACCAACCAGCTCCACTACGCACAGATCGGGCACGGTCCCTCCAATGCCAACACCTCGATCCCCGCAGGCCATCTGTCCGGAGACATCAAGGTCCACGCCCTCGGGCCGGACGGCAACGTCGTGGTGGTCGCGGGCGAGGCCTTGACCAACATCGCCCAGATCGGGCACGGAGCCCCCAACACGAACAACACCATCTACGGCGACTTCCAAGGCGACATCAGCGTCATCGCGGGCAACAACCTGCAATTGAACAGCGGCAACGCCAACCTCGCCACCAACTGGGGCAAGATCGGCCACGGCGACGTCCGCAACGTGGGCAACGGTCTCCGCAGCGGCGACATCCACGTCAGCGTCGGCAACACCATGACGATGGGCCGGGCCGTCCTGGGCCACTTGGACTACCGCCTGGCGGTCGGCTACTACGGCACCGCCGAAGGGGACACCCTCATCGCGGTGGGCCGCAAAAACCCCCATGCGGGAGGCCCCGGCGAGCTCGTCACCACGGCGGACTCGGTGATCACCAGCGTCGGCGGCGGCACGGCGGGCGAGCTGCGGCTCTACATGCCCGACGCCTCCTCCAACCGGATCGCCGAGGGCACCTTCCTGAACAGCGGCGACTACACCCGCACCCCGGCCCCCGGCTCGAACCGGGCCGACGAGCAATACGCCACCGAGCACCACTACCCCGAGGGGCCCATCACCGAGGCCGACGCGGCCTTCACCCCCGAGGGCGCCTATCCCTTCCACGGCTTCGGCCTCTACAACGTCTACTACGGCGGGGAGGCCCCCCCGGAGATCCCGACGGTGCCGCCCGGCCCGACGGTGCCGACCGACCCCACGCTGCCGCCCGGCCCGCCGGTGGACCCGGGCCTGCCGCCCTTCGACTTCGGTCCCTACGCCTTCGACGACACCTACGACGCCTTCTTCCGCTACGAGGAGCTCTTCCTCTACGACGGATACGACGAGGCGCTCTCCTCGCTCGCCTACCGCGACGCGCTGGAGGACGGCTCCCCGGTCCGCGTCGGCTCGACCTTCCTCGAGGAGGTGCTCGACGGCAGCTTCGGCCCGCGCAGCCATCGCGAGATCGCCCCCGGCAGCACCGTCCTGGACGACGAGGACGACGAGGAGCGGCTCCGCCGCAAGCGCCGCGCCGCCCGCCAGGTCGGCAAGGGGGCGCTGACCTACTACGTCTTCGACCCGGCCACGAACCGCTACTCCAGCTACCGCGTCTTCGGCGTGGAGCAGACCCGCCTTTCGGTCACGCAGTGAGCTGAGAAGACAAGTTTGAACGAATCGATTGAGAACCAGATTCACCCCCATTTCGACATGAA
>CAYMMC010000758.1:0-1686 GCA_964391125.1 uncultured Akkermansia sp. | reverse complement strand
CGGCGACCCATTCGGGCAGATCCAGCCCCGCGCAGAGAGATTCGATGGAGAGAGGATTGGACGGCATCGCGGATACGCTAGGGGCTCACGCGATCTCCGCAATCTGGAAGGAACGGCGCGTATACAGGAATTCGAAAAGGTTGCCTTCGTGCGGTTGGTCCCATTGAATCCGGTTGGTGGGCACCTTTCCGATGTTGAGCCGGTCGATCCGGGGGCAGTCGAAGAGCCGCTGGATCCACTCGATGTCCTTCGTCGCGGCGGTGACGACGAGGGAGTAGCCGATCCGGTCGAGCATCTCGGCCTGAGGGCATTCCACGACGCTGGCGAAGGGGAAGAGGAACTCGCGGATGGCGAGCTCGTGCTCGAAGGAGTCGACCCGGACGAGGGTGGGGAGGAGGTAGTTCATCCCGTCGCGCTGCTGGAAGCGCTCCCCTTCGCGGAATTCCGCGGTGACGTCGACGGCCCCGCCTGCGGCGAGGCCCTTTTCGACGGCTTCGTTGATCCATTCGGCGAACATGGGGTTGGCGAAGCCGGATAGCTTGGCCGCGGGGTCGTCCTGCGCGAGCGGCTGGATCTCGGCGAGCTTCTTCGCCACGGCCCGGGCGATCTCGTCGCCGTAGCGGGGCACGACGATGGTCGAGGCGCAGATGCAGCTCCGGCCCGAGTTGGCGGAGACGGATTCGACGAGGGTGTCGACGTAGCCCTCCCAGTTCTCGATCTCGTCCTCGCCGATGAGGAACTTCGAATAGCCGGTGCCGTGGACCTCGACGCGCTCGTCGTTCTCGTACTGCTTCACGGTCGAGTCGTCGCCGAAGAGCATGACGCGCCCGGCGCGGCGGATGATGGCGCTGGAGCCGTCGTGCTGGGTGGGGTAGAGGCTGAAGGCTTCGGGCGGGCAGCCCGCCTCGAGGAAGGCCTGGATGATGCGCCAGGGGGTCCATGGCTCCTCGCGCCCGGGCTTGAGCAGGACCGGGATCTTCATCGAGATCGCGGGAATCCAAAGGGCGTTCACGGCGGGCGAGTTGCTGGGGAGGATGACGGCGAGCTCGTTGGTCGTCGCCGAGAAGCTGACGGGGGCGCCCCCCTGCTTGCCGTGGCCGCGGTCGAGGACTTCCCAGTCGAGGCCGCGGGTGAGGCCGCGAAAGATGGTGTCCACATCCGCGAAGACGCCGCCGAGGCGCTTCATGTTCATGCGGATGAGGGCGTGGGGCAGGCCGCTGGTGGAGGCGAGGGAAAGGACGTAGTCCTCCGGCGACTGCATCGCCCCGTCCGTGCCGACGGGCAGCGTGCCGTTCAGGAAGATCTCGCCGGCCCGCTTCGTGATCTCGACCAGTTCGCCGCAGGTGAACTCCCTCAGGGCCGCGCGCGCCTGCCCCATCTTGTGCAGGTCGTACTTGATCATGTCGGCGCAGGCGAAGCTGATCTCGGCGGCGGGCTCCTCGGTGCCGAGCCGGTTCACCGTCTGCACGTCGAGGGACTGATGGACGCGGCCTTGGCGGAGGATGGGGATGTGGGGTGCGCTCATGGAAAAGGGGCTCCGGATGGGGAGGGTGTCGTCCGAAAGACAACCCGATCCGCCGCGTTTCTCAATCGAAATCTGGCTTCTCCGGCGCCGCGTTGACGGGGTCCGGCCTCTGATCGTGGCTTGGCGAAGGCCTTCGCCGAGACCGCGCCGGAGCAGGCCCC
>CAYMMC010000757.1:0-1693 GCA_964391125.1 uncultured Akkermansia sp. | reverse complement strand
GGACGCGGCTACATCGCTGGGATCTGTAGGCGAGGCCATTGGCCTCGCGCCCGGTGGACGCGGCGGCCCGGGGCGGCGCCTTACTCGATCTGGATCTCGATGGCCTCGGTCTTGGTGAACTTCTCGCGAGTGCTGCCGGGACGGTGCAGGGAGGCCCAGTAGCCCTCCCACGGCTCGATGTCGGCGCGGCCGGCGCCGCCGCTCAGGAGAATCCTGCTGCTGGTGGTGCGGGCGTGGAACTTGCGGGGACCGAAGGAGGGCCCTTGCACGACGAGGTCGCGGATCCCGGTGGGGAGCTGGCGGATCAGCTCGTTGTACTTCCGCGTGTTGTAGCCCATGTCGAAGCCGGAGATGGCCCATTGCTTGATGTAGCGGTCGCGATCCTGCCTCGGCAGGTTGAAGATGACCTCGTTGGCCTTCACCGCCTCGCGCACCTGGTCCAGCTTGAGCCCTTCCTCGGGGAGGTCGTAGCCGAAGTAGCGGTCCTTCCGTTCCGAGGCCAGCGAGGGGACGCGGAAGTAGATGTGGGCCGAATCGCCGGTGCCGTCCTTGGGCGGCTCGGCGACGTAGGTGGCGTTCATGCCCTTGCGCCCGAGGTAGAGGTGGACGCGGAACTTCAGCTCGTCCTCCAGCACCATCTTCCAGACGATCTCCTTGCCGTCGAAGCTGGGCGGCTCCTCGAGCCGGAGGAACTTGCGGTGGCGGACCCGGTAGCGCGGGTCGGGGTGGTCGGGGATGGTCTTCCAGCTGTGGTAGAAGAAGGTGATGGGGTTCTGGATGTACTTGCCCTCGGCGTCCTTGAGGAAGATGTGGACGCGGGCTTCGGGCCCGTAGAAGATGGCGTCATACTCGGGCTCGGAGAGGCGGTGGATTTCGGTCCAGTCCTTGCCGGGCTTGGTGCTGTAGAAGGCGCTGGTGGAGATCTCGTCGCGCGGGGTGGCCAACTTCACGTTCATGTCGGCGAGGGCGGCGATGTCCGCGTCCCGGTTCTGGCGCATGAGGGAGGTGACCTCGGCCTCCTCGCCGCCGCGGAGCAGCGAGACGAGGGAGGGCATCTGGCGGCCGAGGGTCTTGTTGGAGACCCGCTTCGTCATCACGTCGAGGAATTCGGTCCGCTTCTCGGCGGGCTGGACGTAGGTGCGGATCTTCCGCCGGCCGAGCTTCTGCCCGATCTCCGCGGCGATGTCGTCGTCGATGTAGTCGGCGAAGTCGGAGAAGATGTAGATGGCGTCGACGTTCTCCTCCATGAGGAAGTCGGTCGCGGCGACGAGGCTGCTGCCGTTCCAGCCCTTCCCGGTGGTCAGGAACTGGTTGGGCCGGGTCTTGAAGGTCTCGATGAGGCGGTCCACGTAGCGCTGCGGGGCCTTGCGGGGCAGGTCGTGCCAGAGGAACCAGTAGGGCGTGTGCGTCTTGTATTCCGGATGGTAGGGGACCACTTCCTCGGGCACGATCAGGCGCACCTCGCCCTCGCGGTTGTCCTTCGAGAGGAGCATGTTCTTGACGTAGACGATGGGCGAGTCCTTGAAGTTCCGGTCCACCTCGCGGACGACGACGGGAAGGTATTCGGCCATGGACCCGGAGACGTCGAGGATCACGCCCAGCACTTCCCCCTTCATCTCCATGGCCTGGCCGAACATCATCTTGGAGGTGGTCGAGGTGGACATGCCGAGGCTGACGGAGGGATTGAACCCGA
>CAYMMC010000756.1:0-1701 GCA_964391125.1 uncultured Akkermansia sp. | reverse complement strand
CGACGCCGCTGGGGGCGGCCCGCTTCTCCGTCGCCTCCCACGCGACTCCGACGGAGAGCAGCAGGACGAGAAGGGCGGCGAGGCGCGCCTTGATCCGCGCCGGGCGGGGGCGGTCGAAGCCGGCGAAGCGACCGAGGATCCAGCCGGCGAGGGCGAGGAAGAGGACGGCGGAGAGGGCCCATTGCAGCCCGGCCACGTCGAGCTGCTTCGAGAGCACGCCGGTGAGCCAGACGACGACGGCGAGCATGGGGAAGCCCATGAACTGCTTGAAGGTCTCCATCCAGGCCCCCGGCGCGGGGATGACGTCGAGCAGCTTGGGAAAGACCGCGAAGACGAAGTAGGGCGCGGCGAGGCCGAGGCCGAGGCTGGTGAAGACGAGGAACATCACCGGCGCGGACTGGGCCAGGGCGAAGCCGATGGCCGGGGCCATGAGCGGCGCGGTGCAGGGCGTGGCGAGGAGCACGGCCAGGGCGCCGCTCCAGAAGCTGCCGGCGTAGCCGGAGCGGTTGGCGAGGTCCCCGCCGACCCCGGTCATGGAGGCGCCGATCTCGAAGACGCCGAAGAGGCTCATGGCCACGGCCACCATGACGAAGATCAGGCCGATGACGAAGCCGGGATACTGGAGCTGGGCGCCCCAGCCGACCTCGCCGCCGCCGGCGCTGCGGATGGCGAGCATCGCGGCGGTGAGGATCCAGAAGAAGACGAGGATGCCGAGGGCGAAGACGCCCGCATGGGCGAAGACCTTTTTCCGGTCTTCGCCCGCCTGCCCCACGAAGGACATCACCTTCAGCGAGATCACGGGAAAGACGCAGGGCATGATGTTGAGGATGATTCCGCCGAGGAAGGCGGCGAGGAGCACGCCGAGCAGTCCGCCCCCGAAGGGCAGGGATTCGCCGGTCCCGCCCGCTGCGGCGACCGGGGTCGCCGTCTCTCCGGTTGCGGCCGTGGCGGAGGCGGAGCCCCCCTCCGTCGACAGCTCGAATCCCGTCTTGCCGGCCGCCGTCTCCGCGACGAGCACGCCGGCGACGCCGGCGGGCGCGGCGGCGAGCGCCTCGTGCTTCGCGCCGGAGATGGTGGCCACGCCGTCCGCGTAGGACACGGCGATCTCGGCGAAGGGGTCGAAGACTTGGTTGACCAAGGGATAGAAGGACCAGCGAGCCCCGTCGGGGGCCGTTCCGCCGGGGAGCCTCGCGGAGAGGGAGACCTGTCCGCCCTCGAGCGCGGCCTCGAGCGGAGCGGAGACGGTTTGGGGCAGCTTGGCGACGGTCTCGCGGATGGCGTCGGCCTCGGCCGAGGGCGCGGCGCGTTCGGCGACCGGAAGGGAGAGGGAGAGCTCGGCCTTGCCCGGAATGCAGGTGTTCGGATCGCACATCAGCCAGGAGGCCAGCCCCGAGAGCTCGACCGTCGCGCCCGGCTTCAGATCGGCGGGCGGGGTGATCGTCAGGGGATGGATCACCGAGGTCTCGTAGCCGTAGCCCGCCTCGCGGACCCCGAATCCGTAGTCGATCACGAACTTCTTCGGCAGAGGGAACTGGAGCGGGCCGGCGGAGAAGCCCTCGGGCAGCTCGAGCTTCAGCGAGGTGGGCAGGCCGGTCTCCCCGGGATTCGCCCAGTAGGTGTGCCAGGTCGGATCGATGGCGAGATGCAGCCCCAGGGTGAAGGGCGTCCCCGCCTGGATCGCGGAGACGTCGGCGACGAGGC
>CAYMMC010000755.1:0-1702 GCA_964391125.1 uncultured Akkermansia sp. | reverse complement strand
GAAAGCCCGGGGAACTCCGGGGACGCCGTTCTCGAGAAAATTCCACCGCAAGCGTTCGGCGACCGGAGAAATCCGGAAAATCGCCGCATGACAAGCGCGGGCGATGCCCGTTCCGTTCCCCTCCTCGCATGAGCGCCTTCATCCTCCCCCCCTGCCCGCACCTGCCCGAGGCCGCCCCCTCCCTCTCGGCGGTCTCGATCCGAGCCGTCGGCGCGGACCGCGGCGAAGCCTTCTACCGCCTCGCCCTCGCCTGCTCCCAGGCGCTCTGGCGGCGCGGGCTGCCCGCCCAATCCATCCTCCTCCTCAACCGCGCCCTCTCCGCCGACCTGCGCGGGGACGAGGCGGCGCTGCGCGAATGGCCACCGCCCTACGCCGCGCTGCGCTGGATCCTGGAGCACCGCGAGGAGGCTCATTTCCTCGGCAATCCGCGGCGCCACTTCCAGCACCTCGCCACCCGCGTCGGCGGCCCGCGGCGCGAAGCCCGGTCCTGGCGGGCCTGGGCCTGCTGGCGGCTCGCCCGGCTGGCAAGGCCCCACGACCCCGCCGACGAACGGCAACTCGCGGAGGAGGGCCTCGCCGAGCCCCCGGACGACGCCATCCGGCGGGGATTGGAAACGACCGGCTGGCCGGGGGAGCCGTCGGCGTGGGAAAGCGCTCTGGACTGCGGAGCGCCGACACTCCGGCAGCCCCGCCCGCCGGGACCTCCGCTCAGTCGCTAGATCGACATCGCCGAAAAACCGCCGTCGACGATCATCTCGATGCCGGTGATGAAGGACCCGGCCTTCTCCGAGGCCAGCAGCAGGGTCGCTCCGATCAGCTCGTGGGGCTCGCCGAAGCGCTTCGCGGGGGTGTGCCCCATGATCGCCGCGACGCGCGACTCGTTCAGGACCTTTCGGTTCTGCTCGGCGGGGAAGAAGCCCGGCACCAGCGTGTTGACCCGCACCCCCTGCTCCGCCCACTCGCGGGCGAGGTTCTTCGAGAGGTTGTGGACCGCCGCCTTGCTCGCCGAGTAGGTGAAGACGCGGCTGAGCGGCCCGAGGCCCGAGATCGAGCCGAGGTTGATGATGGAGCCGCCGCCCTGCTCGAGCATGTGCTTGCCGAAAATCTGGCAGCTCCGCAGGATCGCCCCGAGGTTGATGTCGAGGATGCGGGAGAACTCCTCGTCCTCGATCTCCAGCACCGGCGTGGGCGAGTTCACCCCCGCGCCGTTCACGAGAATGTCGACGCGGCCCTGCTTCTCCACCACGGTGTCGAGGAGGGCCTGGAGCGAGGCGCGGTCGGCCACGTCCGCGGGAACGAAAAAGCCCCGCCCTCCGGCGGCGTCGATCTCGCGGAGCCGCTCCGCCCCCTTCTCCTCGCTGCGGCCCACCACCGCGACGACCGCGCCCGCGCGGGCGAGCCCCAGGGCCATCTCGCCGCAGAGCGTCCCGGTGCCCCCGATGACGACGGCGGTTTTTCCTTCCAGCGAAAAGAGCTCGTGCAGATAATCCATCCGCCATTCATAGCGCAGAGTCGTCCGGGGTCAACGGGGAGAAGGGCTGCGCCGAGGGGAAATCGCGAAGCGCAAGCCTGCTACGGAGGAGGTGCTTTCGAGTCCCAGAGGGACAGGCTATCTGTCTCAAGTGGCATCGGCATCCTGCCGATGCGTCCCGAGCGAACGCCGAAGTTCCTTCACGGTCTTCCCGCTCTCCCGGCTCGCGCC
>CAYMMC010000754.1:0-1703 GCA_964391125.1 uncultured Akkermansia sp. | reverse complement strand
TCACTTTGCGTGTCCCGGGCAAGGCCAAGAAGCTCGTGGCCGACGCCCTCGAGGCCGGCTTCAACCTCCGCCCCATCGACGCCGACCACCTCGCCCTCTCGCTCGACGAGACCGTCACCAGGGACGAGGTCGACCGGCTCGCCGACCTCCTCGGCGGCAAGGCCTCCCACACAGCCAAGCCCGCGAACGAGACCAAGCCCGGCCTGCCCGAGAAGCTCGCCCGCCAGACCCCCTACCTCACCCACCCCGTCTTCAGCGCCCATCGCAGCGAGACCCAGATGCTGCGCTACCTGCGCAAGCTCCAGCTCAAGGACCTCGCGCTCGACCGCTCGATGATCCCCCTGGGCTCCTGCACCATGAAGCTCAACGCCGCGGCCGAGATGATCCCGGTGAGCTACACGGGCTTCGCCGACCTCCACCCCTTCGTGCCAAAGGACCAGGCAGAGGGCTATGCCCGGCTCTTCACCGACCTCGAGGCCTGGCTCGCCACGATCACCGGCTTCGATGCCGTCTCGCTCCAGCCCAATGCCGGCAGCCAGGGCGAGTACACCGGCCTGCTCGCCATCCGCGCCTTCCACCGGGCCCAGGGCCAGGGCCACCGCGACGTCTGCCTGATCCCGTCCTCGGCGCACGGCACGAACCCGGCGAGCGCCGTCATGGCCGGCATGACCGTCGTCGTCGTCGGCTGCGACGACCAGGGCAATGTCGATCTCGCCGACCTCGAGGCCAAGGCCGAGAAGCACAAGGACCGCCTCGCCGCCCTGATGATCACCTACCCCTCGACCCACGGCGTCTTCGAGGAGCGGGTCAAGGACGTCTGCGCCGCGGTCCACGCCCATGGCGGCCAGGTCTATCTCGACGGCGCCAACCTGAACGCGCTCGTCGGCCTCGTCCGCGTGGCCGAGATCGGCGCCGATGTCAGCCACATGAACCTGCACAAGACCTTCTGCATCCCGCATGGCGGCGGCGGTCCCGGCATGGGGCCGATCGGCGTCAAGGCCCACCTCGCCCCGCATCTCCCCGGCCACCCGGTCACCGGCGAGGGCGGCAAAGAGAGCCTCGGCACGGTCTCCGCCGCCGCCTTCGGCTCGCCCTCCATCCTGCCCATCACCTGGGCCTATATCGCCATGATGGGGGCGGCCGGGCTCCGCCACGCCACCGAGGTGGCGATCCTCAACGCCAACTACATCGTGGCCCGGCTCAAGGACCACTTCCCCATCGTCTATGCCGGCCGCAACGGCCGCGTCGCCCACGAATGCATCATCGACTTCCGCGACCTGAAGCAGGAGACCGGCATCAACGCCGAGGACGTCGCCAAGCGCCTCGTCGACTACGGCTTCCACGCGCCCACCATGTCCTGGCCCGTGCCCGAGACCATGATGATCGAGCCGACCGAAAGCGAGTCCAAGGCCGAGATCGACCGCTTCTGCGACGCCATGATCCAGATCCGCGAGGAGATCCGCCAGATCGAGACCGGCGAGGCCGACCGTGACGACAATCCGCTGAAGCGCGCCCCCCACACCCCCGACCTCCTGATGGCCGACTGGACCCGCCCCTACAGCCGCGAGGCCGCCTTCACGCCCCTGGGCGGCGACCCCTCGGACAAATACTGGCCCCCCGTCGCCCGCGTCGACAACGTCTACGGCGACCGCCACCTGGTCTGCACCTGCCCGCCAGTCGAGGACTACGCCGAGGCGGCGGAG
>CAYMMC010000753.1:0-1711 GCA_964391125.1 uncultured Akkermansia sp. | reverse complement strand
GTTTGATTCCCGTTCGCCGGAGGCGCGGGGAGACGCTCATTGACGTTGCGTTCGCTCTCGAACCTGCAACCTTAGGGGACCGTTGGAACGCTCCGACGACGCGATGGGACGGGAGGCCGACGGCTTCGTCGGAGGCGGACAGGTCCGATCCCGCGAGCCGTCCAGGGCGGAGCGAGCCGGAAGCGGCACCGTCCGTCTCCGTCGGCTCTTGCCACGGCCCCACCAAACTCCGCACTGAAAAACAATGGCTGCGCCGCAGAACATCATCGGGATCGTCTACGACTACGACCAGACCCTGAGCCCGACCTACATGCAGGACGAGGTGCTCTTTCCGAAGTTCGGCATCAATCCGACCGAGTTCTGGAAGCGCTGCAGGCTCCTCGTCGAGGAGCAGGGCTACGAGAACGAGCTGGCCTACCTCAAGGCGATGCTCGACTGCCTGGAGATGGACGCTCCCAGCAATGCCGATCTGGAGGAGCTGGGGGGAGGGCTCCAGTTCTTCCCGGGACTGCCCGAGATGTTCGAGGAGCTCGAGACCGTCCTCAGCGACGAGCACCGCGCCATGGGGGTGAAGATCGAGCACTACATCGTCTCCAGCGGGATCAAGGCGCTGATCGACGGCAGCCGTCTGCGGCCCTACTGCAAGGAGATCTTCGGCTGCGAGTTCGCCGAGAACGGCGCGGGGCGGATCTCCTTCCCCCGGCGCGTCATCTCGCACACGGCGAAGACGCAGTATCTCTTCCGCATCAACAAGGGCATGCTCGACCCCGCCGAGGACGTGAACGACCACATGCCCGACCATCTGCGGCCGATTCCCTTCCCGAACATGGTCTACCTCGGGGACGGCCCCACCGACGTGCCCTGCTTCACGGTGATGAAGCGCTTCGGCGGGCACCGCATCGCGGTCTACAATCCGGAGGACCGGACCCGCACCAGCTTCCGCAAGGCCTACCAGCTCTCCGGGGTGGCCGGGAGGATCAAGCACATCGCCCCCGCCGACTACCGGGCCGGCAGCCATCTTCGGCTCCTGCTCGAGGAGACCGTTCTGGAGATCGCGTCCCGCATCGTCGAGGCCCGGCGGCGGGAGATCCTCGAGAGCACCGTCGCCGCGCCGACGCATTGAGCCGGGGCCCGCGACCGCGTGGGGCGGGAGCTTCAGCCCGCCGCCAGCTCCTCCAGCAGGGCTCGGTTCAGCCGGATGCCCGCCTCGAAGTTGGAGACGGTGAAGTTCTCGTTCGGGGCGTGGATCTGGCAGTCGGGCAGGGCGAGGCCGAGGAGAAGGCTGTCGACGCCGAGGGTGTCCTTGATCGACTGGATGATGGGGATGCTGCCGCCCTCGCGGATGAGGCGCGGCTCGCCGGAGAAGGCGCGGGCCAGGGCGCGTTGCGCGGCCTTTCCGTGGGGACCGTGCGGATCCATGACGTAGGCGGGGCCCCAATGCCCGGGCTCGACCTCGACGCGGCAGGACGCAGGGCAGTTCGCCTCCAGATGCGCGGCGGCGAGCCGGAGGATCTCCTGCGGGTCCTGGTCGGGCACGAGGCGGAAGCTGAGCTTGGCCATGGCCTCGCGGGCGATGACCGTCTTCGAGCCTTCGCCCTGGTAGCCGCCGCCGACGCCGTTGACCTCGGCGGTGGGGCGGCCCCAGCGCCGCTCCAGCGAGCTGTAGCCGGCCTCGCCCCAGAGCCCCGCCGCGCCGGTCTCCTCCAGGGTC
>CAYMMC010000752.1:0-1718 GCA_964391125.1 uncultured Akkermansia sp. | reverse complement strand
GGACCCGGCCACCCCGGCCGCGGAGGCCGTCGCCGTCCGCGAGGGGCGCATCCTTGGTGCCGGGACAGTGGACGAGCTGACCGGGTGGGGCGAGTGCGACATCGACCGGACGTTCGAAGCGATGGTGCTGGTGCCGGGGTTCATCGAGGCGCACAGCCACGTCCTTGCCGGCGCCCTGTGGCAGTACCCATACGTTGGCTACTACCCGCGGGTCGATCCGCAGGCGTGTTGGGGCGTCAGCCCTCCCGTTCGCGCCGGCACGCGGAAGCCCTGCGCGTCGCGGGAGACGGGCGTCAACCCCGTCCCCTGCTTCGCGCCGGATGCCCCCTCCGGCTCTCCCGGTTGTTCGCCCCACCGCCGGGCGGTGCGGCACGGAAAGCCAGGCGTCCGAAAAGGCCGGGCGATGCATCGCCCCTACGGTCTCGGCGCGTTCGAGACGACCTGTTCGTGCCATGCCTGACCTCCCGCCCTCTCGGGCTTCTTCTCCAAGGGGCCACGGGCGCGGACGAAGGACTTGACCGCCAGCCTGGCCGAAGCGGATCCTACCACTTTGACCCTTCTCGCGGGAAGCACTCTTCCCAATCACCCACTGGCCGCCTCAATGTCCCACCCTCGCCCAAAGATGTCAACGGCAGCCGTACGGAACGTGCCAGAAATCTCGTCCGCTTCGTCGCGCCGAATCGCAAACCGCAACGGGGAGGGGTGCTCAAAAGAGGAAGGCACAAGAGCCGTGGAAACCGAGCCGCGGCGAGAATCGGCGTCGCTCGGGAAGCGCGGCTCGAGCACGGCATGACGGCGCGCGTCGTCGACCGTGGCGGGAGGCGAAGTGGAACGGAGGGGGCGGAAGGGGGAGGGAAGGGGGGAAGTGGAGCGAGAGGGGCGAACGGGGGGACCGATCGGTCGACAGGATGCGAGCCTCCCTTGCACGGGGAGAGCGCCTGACGGCCCGCGAGCGACGGCCCGCGGCTTGGAGAGAGCGCTCGGTCAGGCGTTCGCGGGCCGCGCCGGGAAGGGGGAGCCGACGATCAGGGGAAGCTCGCGCAGCCGAGCGTGTCCTCGGTCGGGTCCTCGCCGAGCTCCTCGGACGGCGGCGGGATCGGGGTGCCTGACCGGAAGAGGAAATCGAGGAGGAAGACCGCGTCCGTGAGGTTCAAGCCGCCGTCGTCGTTCACATCGGCCGCGTCCGCGCAAAGCGTCTCTTCTCCGCGGAAGAGGTGGCTGAGCAGCCTCACCGCATCGGAGATCGTGTATCCACCGCGACCGTCGAGGTCTCCGCGGCGGAAGAGAACCTCCTTCGTCACGACGCAGGTCGCGGCCTCGCAGGATGGGGTCCCGTCGACGATCCACGTCACGCGATAGTCGGCGCGCGACGTCTCGCCGAAGGCGTCGACGAAGGACCGAACGCTCTGGGGAAGCTCTGCGACGATCGCGCCGTCGCGCTCGACTCGAACGCCGTCGACTTCGCCCGCCGGATCGTTCCACGAGAGCGACACCTCGTCCTCGGCGGAGAGCGAGCAGACAAGCCCTTCGAGAGGGATGCCAGCACCCGAGATCGCGACGGCAAACGGCTCGACGGGCGCGAGATCGAGGACGGATCCGTCCGGCCCAAACGCCTTCGTGCGTTGGTCGAAGATCACCGAACACGATTCCTCGACGAGCTCGAACATCCCACCCTCGGGCTGGGCCCCCATGACGGGCTCGAAGATGAGGACGCCGAC
>CAYMMC010000751.1:0-1721 GCA_964391125.1 uncultured Akkermansia sp. | reverse complement strand
CGACGAGTTCTGGGCGCAGAACCACATTCTCGGGCAGGCGGACGCCTACCAGGACATTCCCGTCTACCTCGTCGGCGGCTGGTACGACTCCTGGGCGGGCAACACCACGGCGAACTACGGCGTCCTTTCGAAGTCGCTGAGCAGCGACGTCTACCTCATCATGGGGCCGTGGATCCATGGACAACAGGGCAAGTCCGTCCACGGACAGGTCGATTTCGGCAAGGAGGCGGCCATACCCGACGAGCTCGCCTGGCGGCTCGAATGGTACGACCACTGGCTGAAGGGCAAGGACAACTCGGTGGGGAGGAGGGCCCCCTTCGCCAGCAAGGTGCGCCTCTTCACCATGGGCACGGGCGACGGCCGCAGGACGAAGGACGGCAAGCTCCTTCACGGCGGCGAATGGCGCGACGAGACCGCCTGGCCGCCGCCGGAGGCCCGGGCCACGGAGTTCTTCCTCGGACGCGGCGGCGCGCTGACGGCGGAGGCCCCGCCGGCCGACGGAGGGAGCACCACCTATGTCTTCGATCCCAAGGATCCCGTGCCGACGATCGGCGGGAACATCTCCAGCGGCAACGACATCCTGCTCCAAGGGGCCTGGGACCAGCGCGGCGGCGAGCACGTCTGGAACTGGCGGCAGCCCGTTCCCCTGACGGTCCGCAACGACATCGTCGTGTTCGAAACGGCGCCCCTCGACGCCGATCTCGAAGTCACCGGCGAGATCGAGATGAGGCTGTGGGCCTCCTCCAGCGCGGTGGACACGGATTTCACCGCGAAGCTCGTCGACGTCTATCCGGCCTCCGAGGACTGGCCCGGCGGCTTCGACCTGAAGATCACCGAGGGGATCCTGCGGGCCCGCTTTCGCGAGTCCCTGACGGAGGAGAAGCCGATGGAGCCGGGCAAGGTCTATCCCTTCACCATCCGGCTCTACCCCACGAGCAACGTCTTCAAGAAGGGGCACCGCCTCCGTCTCGAGGTCAGCAGCAGCAACTTCCCGCGCTTCGACGTCAACCCGAACACCGGCGAGCCGCTGGCCCAGCACCGGCGCACCGCGGTGGCGGAAAACACCCTCCACCACAGCGCCGAACACCCTTCGGCCCTCGTCCTGCCGGTGGTGCGGCGCTAACCGATCCGCGGCCCCCATGGACGCCGGGCTGGAACGGAGCGGGAGGATGCGGGACGGAAGGGAGAGACGGTCTTCGTCCTTTCGAAGGTCGGGAAGCGCTTCGGATCCGGACGCCGAAGGATCCGCGAGGGACGGGGGAAGCCTCGGACCTGCCTGCCGAGTTCGATCCAAAGCGGCGCGGAGCGCCGCACTCCATAGCGCTGGCGCGGCGATCCGGGGCTTGGGGGACCGGACGTCAGCGCTGCCGGATCACGGTGATCTTGGCCGTCGGGGAGCGCTTGCCGGTGGCGTCGGCGGCGCGCACGAGGATGGCGAACAGGGCGAAGGCGGCGATCGGGGCTCTCATGCGGTTCGGCTCGGCGGTTCGGAAGCTTGCTCCACAAGGGGAGCATGACCGAAGCCTGCCGGGAGGTCAACCGTTTCGAAACCCGGATCTCGGTTCCGAATCGCTGGCGCGACGATCCAAAGCTTGCCTGAAATATTCTCCAATCGCTGCCTATCAATCGGGCACCTCCGGCAGAACCGGAGGGCTGATGATTGGAGCCGCCCGAAGCGACCTGCGACATCGTTCCTCGGGAGACCTCGAAGGCCTTCCCCG
>CAYMMC010000750.1:0-1732 GCA_964391125.1 uncultured Akkermansia sp. | reverse complement strand
GAGCCGGTTCGGAGGCCGGGGCGAGAGTTCGGATTGGGGGGGAGCCGCCGCCTCGGCCCTACACCAGAACCAGCCCCTCGGTCAGCACGGGCTTGTGGGGAAGGGTCTCCCAGGCCTTGCGGAATCGCGCCTCGGTGTCGGCGAAGAGGGGCGAGACCTCGAAGGCGAAGGGCGGCAGGCCGGTCTCGTCGGTCTCCAGCGGGATCCCGGCGGATTGCGCCCAGCGGGCGAACTGGCGGAGCTGGTCGTCGCGGCAGGTGCGCGGCGAGTCGACGCCCTCGGCGTTCTTGACCGGGGAGAAGTCCTCGGTCCGCTTCGTTTCGACGACGACGGGATTCTTCGCGAAGGGCAGCGCGTCGAAGACGAACATCTCGAATTTGTAGCCGTTCGGCTCGTCGGGGTCGTGGCGGACGCCCGCCTCGTCGACGAAGGGGACCTTCTTGCGGGCGAGGTGGAAGGGAAGGCGGGCGCCTTCGCCTCCGCCGAGGCGGGCCACGAAGTCGCGGTCGAAAAGGTGGATGGCGATGCTGCCGGAGCGGAAGCGGAGCGTCCCGTCGGGCCCGGTCTCCTCGGCGAGAGACGCGGGCAGGTCGCTGTATTCGACGACGAGGGGCGCGCCGCCGCGTTGGCAGAAGACCCCGACCTTTTCGCCGGGATAGGCTTTGGGAACCATCTTGGAGGAGAGTTCCGATTCGCGGAGGAGGTGGAAGCCGATGAAGGCCGGGTCGAGGCAGCGGACGAGGGGGTTGTCGACCTGGAAGTAGCTGATCGTGTCGATGCCGTCGGCCTCCATCCGCCGGATCGCGCCGGATCGCACGAGGGCGCGCAGGGCGCCGCCGTGGCCGTCGGGGCTGAGGGCGATCTCGCCCCGGTCGGCCATTAGGATGCGGCCCTCGTCATCGACCGCGGGCATGAATCCCTGGGTGAGGAACCGGACTCGTTCCGGATCGAGTCCGAAGTAGTCGCGATGCTCGAAGAAGGCGACGGTCTCGTCGTGGTTCTGGATCGAAGTCATCAGATACCAGGCCACGGGACGCCCGTAGATCCGGCCGGCGGCGAGGATCTTTTCGGCGAAGACCTGGAAGAGGGATTTTCTCAGCACGGGAGTGACGCCGAAGGTGCCCTTGGGACCGTCGAAGCCGAGGCGGGTGCCCTGCCCGCCCGCGACGGTGAAGGCGGCGACGCGCCCGCTGCGCAGAGCGGATTCGCCCTTGAGGACCGCCTCGCGCCAGAGGCTGGGATCGGCGCCGGCGCCACCGCCGGGCAGAGGAACGTAGTCGGCGGGCTCGAGTCCGTCGGCGAGCGATTCGTCCCGTGCGCCCGCGCCCTTCACGAGCGTTCGGTGGAGGGCGGCGACTTCGTCGAGGTCGAGGGCGGCGGCTTGGTCGAGGAGGGACTGCTGCCGGGACGGGGGGAGAGAGTCGAAGTGGGCGAAGACATGGCCCTGGCCATGGGCTTCGTAGTGCGGGCGGAGATCGGTCATGGAATGGGGGACGCCGTCTGGCGGATCGGCGGGAAGGTAGCGCCCCCTCGCCGCCCGGACAATCGCGGATGCGTCCCGTTGGCCCGATCCGCTTGCGGGAGCGACGAGGGAGCGGATCCCGTGCGCCCAAGAGCCCCGGTGGGGTCATACGGTTTAATGGTTTGATTCGGCATCATGGGCGAAGGGCACGCCTAGCCGAATGTGGCATGGGCTTCCAGCCCATGCATCGTGCGTGGACGCCGAAGGCCC
>CAYMMC010000749.1:0-1733 GCA_964391125.1 uncultured Akkermansia sp. | reverse complement strand
GCAACATCGTGGATGAACTGGGCGGCGAGAAGATCGACATCGTCCGCTGGAACGAATCCAGCCAGATCCTGATCCAGAACGCCCTCAAGCCCGCCGAGGTCGCGGAAGTGAACCTCTGCTTCGAACTCGGCCGGGCGACGGTCGTGGTGCACGAGGATCAACTGAGCCTCGCCATCGGCAAGCGCGGGCAGAACGTGCGTCTGGCGGCGCGGCTGACGGGGTGGGATGTCGACATCCTCACCCCCGCCGAGTTCGCCAAGGGCCTGGAAATCCTGGAAGAGACGCTGCTGCCAGTGGAAGGAGTCACCGAGGAGATGCTCGACCGCCTGGCTGCCCTGGGCATGGTCTCGGTCTTCGACATCGAGGAAGTCGGCCCGGACGTGCTCATCGACGAACTCGAGGTCGACGAAGACATCGCCGACGAAATGGTCGCCCGGGCGGCGGAGCGCGGCAAGCTCGTCGCCGAGGAGATGGAGCGCGAGAAGGAACTCGCCGATCAGGCCGCGGAGGCCGGCGAGGACGAGGAGTTCGGCCCGGTCGACGAGGACGCGGAAGCGAAGGCGGATGCGATTCTCGGCGGCTTCGGCCCGAGCGAGGGCGGCGATGAAGATCAGGCCGAGGGCGAAGAAGAGGAACCTTCGCCGGACATCGTCAGCGCCACGGACGAAGCGCGGGCGGCGGCGATCCTGGGCGACAGCGGCAAGTCGGACGCCGACGAGAAGCAACGCGAAGGCGGCGAATGAGTTCAGATCCGTCCCCGCGGGCGGATGCGTGTCACAAAGGAGTTACCCTTGGCGAAAGCCAAACGTGTCTTCCAAATCGCGAAAGAGCTCGGTGTCAGCTCCAAGGACATCTTGCGCAAATGTGAAGCCGAAGGTCTCGAGAGCATCACCAACCACATGTCGACCGTGACGATCGGCCTCGAAGAGACTTTGCGCCAGTGGTTCGGCGAAGCGGACGAGGGACACGCAGCCACCGCGGTGGAGACGGCGCCCAAGGTGCGTGTCGAACGCCGCGCCCAGCGCAAGGCGGCGAAGAAGGCGACGAAGGTCGAGCCCGCTGAGCCCGAAACGACCGAGACAGCGGAAGAGCAGGCGCAGCCCGCCGCGGCAGCCGACCAGCAGGCGCCGACAGCGGAGTCCCCCGTCGCAGCGAAGCCCGCAGAAAAGTCGCCGCCCGAGCCGGTTGCGGAGCGTGAGCCGACGCCGCCCGTGGCGCCCGCGCCCGGCGAGCCGGCCCTGAAGACCCCGGGGGAGGAGAAGCCGCTGGAGGACGTGGAGGGCAAGACGTCGCCGCGCGAGCAGACGGCGGAGCCGGTCGCCCCCGCCGCTTCTGCAGGCGAGGCGGAGGAGGCTGCTTCGACGGACGTTCCTGGCGAGCAGGCTGCGGCCGAGAACATGGAGGACAGCGGCCCGAAGGGTGTGAAGAACGTGCCGCGCCGGCCCGACGAGGTGACGCCCGCCGGCCCGAGAATCGAGGAGACGGAGACCAAGCCTGCGAAGCTGCGCGGCCCGAAGGTCGTGCGCATCGAGCAGCCGGACCGAGTGGAGGCGCCTCGGCGCAGGCCGCCCGCGGCGGGCGGCGGCGGTGGCGGCCCCGCTGGCCCTGCCGAATCTCTCCCGCCCAGCGAGCGCGGACGTGGCGGACCGCGCCACAGCCGGACCAAGCGCCGCGGCGCCCCTTCCGAGAGTGGCGGCGGAGGCGGTGCCGGCGCGAAGCGCGGCAGCCGCGCC
>CAYMMC010000748.1:0-1734 GCA_964391125.1 uncultured Akkermansia sp. | reverse complement strand
TTTGACCAAAGCGCCGGAGGCGTTCTTGGCTTTGCATGATGAGTTCCTTGCTGGGCTTCAATGAGACCGCGCCTCGCGAGGCGCGGAAATCTCGGGTTCTTGGAACTCAAGCACCGCAAGGGCTGGAGCGGGAGCTTGCGAGCGGTCCTTGGAAGCCATGGCTGGGCACGGGATGGAATCGCCTTTCATTCGTTCAAAACTCGTTCCTTGTCAAAGATCGCGAGCGGTTCCGGCCATTCCGTGACCACTGGGGCGCTCGCGGGCCGTCACGGAGCCGCGGACCGTGTTTCCGATCCGCTCAGACGATAAACGATCGCACCTGGGGAGTCCACGCTTTTCCCAGGCAATCGAGCCGCGAGGCCCACTCGAAGGTCTCGGGGCCGATGTCGAGGACGAGGAGCTGGTCCTCGCCTTCGTTGAGGATGCGGCGCGCCGCCGCCACCAGACGGGTCCTCTCGGTCGCCGACAGCTCGCAGAGAAAGACGCTGTATTGGACGTGCTCCCCGTGGTCGAGGAGCAACTCGTAGAGCTTCGCGCGGCGCTTGTCGCCCTCCCTGGTCGAGAGGACGTCGTAGGTGCAGAGGTAGAGCCTGCGCGACGGATTCAGCGAACGACGGGCCATGGCACTCGGGGGATGTCGCCGCGCAGCCAGCGGGCCAGGAGGCGGGCCTGGATGCGGAGGATGGTCCGCCAGGAGCAGCGGTAGTCGAACTCGGGATGGGTGTATAGCTGGTCGAGCCGCTGCTCCCAGGCGCGGAGGAAGGCCTTGCGCCCGCTCGGCTGGAGGGCGCAGCCGTTGGCGTTGGCGACGAAGTCGCGCGGGCCGACCATGCCGGTGTTGATCGCGGTGAGGACGACGCTGTCGGCGACGACGGGGCGGAAGGGCTCCATCAGGTCGAGGGCGAGGGCGGCGCGGCCGTGCCGGGCCTGGTGGTAGAGCCCCCACCAGGGATCGAGCCCCTCGCCCCAGAGCGCGACGAGGCATTCCTTGGCCAGCAGGGAGTAGGCGAAGGAGAGCAGGGCGTTCACCGGATCCTTTGGCGGGCGGCGGTTGCGGGCGGTGAATTGGAAGCCGGGCAGGTCGCCGGTCTTCAGCATCGTGGAGAAGGCCCCGAAGTAGAGCGAGGCGGCGCGTCCCTCCCATCCGAGCAGACCGGGGAGCGAATCGGGCATGGACTCCCGTCGCTTCAGGGCGTCGGCGAGGGCGGAGACGGCGCGGTCGCGCATCGGACCTGCGCCGTTGCGGAGGAGGAGGGCGCGCTGGTTGCCCGCCTTGGCGCGCACGATGGCCCGGGCGAAGCGGACGCACCGCTGCGGATCGGCCGCCGCTTCGTACTGCGCGGCGCGGGCGTAGGCGTTCTGGATTCCCATCCCTTGGCTGATGCCGTGGAACCAGCCCCCGGTGGTGAAATGCACCACGGGAATGCCCTTTTCCATCAGCAGATGCAGGGCCTGCGCACTGACCTGGACGTTGCCCATCAGGACGAGCTGGCTGATTTCGAGCAGCCTCGCTCCTCCGATGCTCTTGCCCTCCTTCCGGTAGACGAAGGAGAGGCAGTAGATCACCCAGCCAATGAACGCGAGGCTGAGGGCTGCGGTGAGCAGCGATGGGCCATCGATCATGGCCACGAGCACGGCCGGGAAGAGCGCGACGACCGGCCAATACCGGGCCATGCTCGGGCCGTGCTCCGTCTTCGCGATCGATGTCAGCCCGGCGATGTAGAACAGCATGAG
>CAYMMC010000747.1:867-1735 GCA_964391125.1 uncultured Akkermansia sp. | reverse complement strand
CTGCTGGGCTTCATGGGCAGCACCGCCTTCGTCACCTATCTGAACACCGTCATCACCCGCCAGCGCGAGTCGAGCCAGCGGTGGAAGCTGAGGAAACAGGCCAAAAAGGAGGAGGAATCCAAGCATGATTGAGGAACTGATCATCTGCGCGCTCCTGCTGATCGGATCGCTCGTGATGCTGCTGGCCAGCGTCGGCGTCCTGCGCTTTCCCGACACGCTCTGCCGGGCGCATGCCCTTACCAAGGCGACCACCTTCGGCACCAGCTTGCTCCTGATCGCGCTCTGGGTGTCGCTGGGGGACGAGGTCGCCGGCCTGAAGATCCTGCTCGTGATCGCCTTCTGCATGCTGACGATCCCGCTTTCCAGCCAGCTCGTCGCCTCGCTCTACTACCGTCTCCTCTATCCAGTGGACGAGGAGCACGACACCTCCGCGACCGACAAGCAGGGCTGAGCGGCGCCTCCCCTCAGGGCTCGGGAATCCAGGCCGAGCGCCATCGCGCGGGAGAACTCTCCGGCGTCTCGGTCCAGACGACGAGGAATCCGCCCCGTCCCGCCACGACCCTCGGATGCGTCGCCGACGGAGCGGCTCCGGGGAGAGGACGGGGATCGCCCCAGCCCGAGCCTTCGACGCGGGACAGGCTGTGGCGCAGGACGACCGCCCCCTCCTCGCCGTGCTCCTGCCAGACGGCGAGAAGGTTTCCCTTCGCGTCGGCGGCGAGATCGGGATGGATGGCCGAGGCATTCCCAAGACGCCGGGCGGCGCCTCCGGGCCGGACGTGATGGACGCCGAGCTGGGCCTCGCTGCCGGTCCAGACGAGGGCATGCAGTCCTGCGGGTGTGGCGGCGAGCCCGCCGCCGGCGTGCGGGC
>CAYMMC010000747.1:0-857 GCA_964391125.1 uncultured Akkermansia sp. | reverse complement strand
TCGTGAAAACGACCTGCATGTCCCTGGGATCGTGGCCTCGGTAGAGAACGGCTGGATGGCCGTCCTGGTCGATGGCGAGGGTGTTGCGGCAGCATTCGCAGGTGCCCGCTTGCAGGGTGAAGTTCGCGCTCCAGTTCGCTCCGCCGTCCGCACTGCTGGCATGGCGCAGCCCCTGCCGCCCGTCGCGGCTGTCGAGCCAGACGAGATGGAAGATGCCCGTTCCATCGACGGCGAGATCGAGAAAGCCGTGCCCGGTGGTGAGACCGTCGTCGGCGGGATTGGGACCGGCCCGCCAGCTCCGCCCGCCGTCCTCGGACCGGGCCGTGGCGATGGGACCGGATCCCCAGCGGTCCGTTCCGGCGGTGGTCCAGGCCGCGACGAGGGTGTCGCCCGAGGCGGCGATCTGCGGATCGAAGCCGCGATGGGGTGAGAAGGGCGGCGCTTGGCCGTCGTCGACGCGGACCGCTCCGCTCCAGGTTCGGCCCTCGTCGGAGGAGGCGGAATGGAGCAGCCGGGCGGCTCCCGCGTCGCCGCTTTCGGCGACGAGCAGGTGGAGGCGCGCGCCGTCGGCGAAGACGTCGAGCGCGCTCGCGCCCGTCGCGATGGCCGCAGGCGGTTTGGCCTCCAGGCCCGCGGCGGCGGCCAGGACCAGAGCGGCGAGGAGGAAGGGGTCACGGGGCATGGCGGGAACGGGGCGGGGATGCGGAATTTCACCATTTCCATTCCAGTCCGGCGTAGACGCCGCGCCCGTCGCCGGGGAGGTAGATGCCTTCGCCGGCGTAGGTGTTCACGACGCCGGTGGTGGAGGCGTAGGTTTCGTCGGTGAGGTTCTTCGCCTCGACGAAGGCGGACCAGCC
>CAYMMC010000746.1:0-1736 GCA_964391125.1 uncultured Akkermansia sp. | reverse complement strand
ATCTGGAAGAGTTTCTGGAAAGCGGTCTTGAGCATGGGGGGGCGAAAAGGTCGGAAGGAGCGCAGTCTAGCCCCGATTTTGAAAACGGCAAAGCCCCGCAAGCAGGGGCCGGTGATCGCGTCCTTCCGATTTCGTTACAAAAAAATTTTCATTTTGCGGCAGTGCGCCGCTTGCAAGGAGGGCGCGGGGTGATAAGACACAGACCAGCCCGGGCGCGGCGGATTGGGCCGGTCCGCGGGTTTTGGAACGTTTGTTAGGAGACAGGACATGACCGGATACGACGCGGACAAGCGGGGCGACGACCGTCCCATCCACACGGAGAAGATCATCTCGGACCGCAAGGTCTTCTTTCTCGACCTGAAGGAGAACGACCGGGGCCAGTTCGTCAAGATCACCGAGGACGTGCGGGGCCGCCGCGATACGATCATGCTGCCGATCGAGATCCTCGACGACTTCATCGACGCCCTCGAGGACATCCGCGAAGTCGTCGAGGACTGAGAAGCGCCCTCCGCCGACGCTCCATGCGCAGCATGACCGGATACGGGCGCGGCGAGGCCGTCGCGAACGGCTGGAGGCTCGAGGTCGAGCTCTCCGGCGTCAACCGCAAGCAGGCCGACATCGCGGTAAGCCTGCCCTCCGCCCTCCTCGAACTCGAGGGCGAAGTGCGTGGCCTGCTCGCCAAAGCCGTCTCGCGGGGGCGGGTCGCGGCGAGGGTGGCGCTGAGCCACGCCGAGGGGATCGACAACCGGCTCGTGTTCGACGAGGGGCTGGCGCGCCAGTATCTCGCCGCCGCGCAGCGTCTCGCCGGGGAGGCGGGGATCGATGCGACGCTCGCCGCCGCGGACCTCTTCCGCGCCCCCGGGGTCTTCCGCGTCGACGAGGCCGGGGCCGAGCCCGCCGAGATCCGCGACGCCCTGTTCGAAGCGCTCGCGGTGGCCATGGCCCAGCTCGCGAGGATGCAGGGCGACGAGGGCGCCCACCTCCGCGCCGACCTGCTGGCGCGCTTGGAGCGCATCGTCGACGAGGTCGCCGAAATCCGCCGGCTCGCCCCCCTGGTGCCCCCCGCCTACCGGCGGAATCTGCTCAAGCGCATCGCCGAGGCCGGAATCGGCCTCGTCCTCGACGACGAACGCCTCCTCCGCGAGGTCGCCCTCTTCGCGGAGCGCTGCGACATCACCGAGGAGCTGACCCGTCTCGGCAGCCACGTCGCCCTCTTCCGCGTCCATCTCGACAGCGACGAGCCGATGGGGCGCTCCCTCGACTTTCTCTGCCAGGAGATCCACCGCGAGATCAACACAGTGGGGAGCAAGGCCAACGACGCCACCATCGCCCGCCACGCCGTGAACGCGAAGACCGAGCTGGAGAAGATCCGCGAGCAGGTCCAGAACGTGCAGTGACGGAAGGGGAAGGTGGCCGCCAAAAGGCAAAACCGAGGCAGCTTTGTGTCTTCCGCTGGTCCAGACCCGCCTCGACGGGCGATCTCGCGAGGGAGACCATGGCCCGGCACGCCCGACGGGAGACAGCCATTGGAGCAGGTCCGAATGTAGCATGGACATCCTGCCCATGCCTTCGACGGTGAAGACGCGGAGGGATCGGGAAAGGATCGGCCTGTCGAGCGATGGAGGGAAAGGCGTGAGCCGAAAGAGCGGACGGCCCGGCAAGGGACTTCGGCGTCTCCACACGGTGCATGGGCTTCCAGCCAATAGTGTTCGGCATGAGTGATGCTTCGAGGCAAA
>CAYMMC010000745.1:0-1738 GCA_964391125.1 uncultured Akkermansia sp. | reverse complement strand
ACCTCCGCACATGTCCAGTCCCGATTCAGAACCGAAACCGAAGCGCGCGGCCTCCTGGGCGGGGACGCGCCGTCGGCTCGAACGCGGCCGCACCGCCCTTCTCGTTGCGGTGCAGGTGGGGCTGATCCTCGTGGTCTTCTTCCAGGCGAACTACCTCAGTTGCCGGCGCCACACCGCCTGGGACCTGACGCAGAACCGCCGCTTCAGCGTCTCGGAGACGACCCGTCAGGTGCTGGAAGGTCTGGAGACGGAGGTCCGCATCGTGATGGCCTTTCTGGAGCGCTCCGACTTGCAGCCGGAGGTGAGGGGGCTTGTCTCCGAATACGACCGCCTCGGCGGGGATGCCGTCGTCGCGGAGTATCTCGACCTCAGCCGCAGCCGGACGAGGCTGGGCGAGCTTCGCGACCGGCACGGCATCGAGTTCGCCGGAGACCAGCTCGTCGTCATCGGCGGAAACGGGCGGACCAGGACGATCCCGGCGGAGGATCTGGTGAACCGCGACGTCGCGGGCGGCGGAACGGTGGAGTTCAAGGGCGAGGAGGCGCTCACCTCGGCGATTCTGGAGGTCACCGAGCAGCGCCAGCGGAAAATCTACCTCATCGCCGGAGACCGCCGCGCCGAGGAGCTCGTCCGCATCGCCGAGCAGCTCCAGCCTCTTGCCAACGCCCAGAACGCCCGTCTCGAGGGCTTGGCCCTCGAAGGCCGCGAGGCCATCCCCGAGGACGCCGACGTGCTCTTCTTCGCGGGCAATACGGAGGATCTCACCGAGCGCGAGCTGGGTTTGGTGCGGGATTTCTGGGAGAGCCGCCGTGGCGGCCTCGTCGTCTTTCTCGATCCGGCGGCGCCGGCGCCGAAGCTGCATTCCCTGCTGCGCGAGCACGGCGTCGCCCCCCGCGCCGACCGCGTCCTCAGCGTGGTGAGCATACCCGGGGTGGCCGCCCGGAAGACCTACGACGTGCCCGTCTCGCTGATGCCGGGCACCGGGCCGACCCGCGAGCGCGCCGCCCTTTCCCTGACCCTGCCCGGCCAGACCCAGTCCATCGAGGTGCTCGCCGGGGACGACCTGCTCCTCTCCGAGAACATCCGCCCGATCCCGCTGATGGTCGCCTCCTCCGGCTTCTGGGGCGAGACCGAATACCAGGAGGAGGAGGTCTCCTACAACCCCGCCCTCGACCACGGCCAGCCCGACCCAGTCTTCACGGCGGCGGCGGTGGAAAAGGGCGCGCCCGGCGACGCGGGGTTGCTCCAGGGCTCCTCGCGTCTCGTCGTGGTGGGCAACGCCAATCTGATCTCCCCGGCCGGCCAGACCTCGCAGGTCGCGGCCGACTTCACCATGGCCTCGATCAACTGGGTGATGAACCGCGAGGCCCTCGTCGGCATTTCGCCGCGCCAGCCCACCGTCTTCACCCTGGGGATTCAGCCCGCCCAACTCGCGCTGCTGCAAAGCCTGCTCATCCTCGTGCTGCCCGGCCTCGCCCTCGTCGCGGGCGGCTGGGTCTGGCTGCGGAGACGGGTTTGAGCCCCCGAGAGAAACGCCCATGAGACTTGCCACCACCGTCGTCCTCGCCGTGATCGCGCTCGCGCTGGGCGCCGCGATCCACCGAGTGGACCACCAGCCGACTTCCGGCAAGCGGGCCGCCGACCTGGCCAGGGTGCTGGTGCGCTTCGATCCGGAGGACGTCGACCGCATCGTCGTGGAGCGGGGCGTCGCGAAGACGGTCCTGGCCAAGCGGGACGG
>CAYMMC010000744.1:0-1748 GCA_964391125.1 uncultured Akkermansia sp. | reverse complement strand
GCTTCTTCGATCCTGAGCAGAGACCGGTAGAGCACCCAGACCAGCACCGCCACCGCGAGGGCGATGACGCCCCAGAGCGCGGGTTTGGAGTTGAGCAGGCCGCCCTCCGCAGCCGTCCTGGCCGCCGGGACGAAGCCGGGATTCCCGACCAGCTCGCCCAGGGTCACGGCCTCCGCCGGCACCTTGCGCTGGATGGCGGCCTCGAGCGCGGCGGTGTCGAGATCGGCGTCCCCGACCGCTTCCGCCTTCGCGCCGAGATAGAGCACGGGACGGTCGCCCGCTTCGGCGAGGAAGAGGATTTCGTAGACCGGCCCCCGACCGACGACGCCTTGGATGTCGAGAGGCGGGTTGTCCTCGTTTTCGACGAGGAGACGGCAGCGCTCCGCCTCCATCTCGGCGAGGGGGATGACGAGGGACTCGTCGCGGAAGTCCCCGACCTCGTAGCGGTGGACGTGGTGGCGATGGACGGTGCGCCAAGCGTCGTCGCCGGTTCCCTGGGGCACTTGCACGGAGACGGCGCGGCGGAAGTTGCGGTCGCCGGTGGAGAGGGCGAGGCGGTCCAGCGGCAGGTTCCCCGTGTCGAGGAGGAAAGTGGAGACCCCCTTTTCATCGGTGGCGGATTCGAGGATGGCGATCTCCTCGACGCGGCGGCCCGTCTCGCTCCGGGTCGCTTTCTCCGGGGCGGAGAGGAAGCGCAGTTCGTCGATGCGGAAGGCTCGGGTCTCGACCCTGCCCGATTCCGTCAGCGTCTGGCCCGAGGCGTCGCCGACGGTGCGGGTGATCTCGCGCACGAGGGAGCGCTGCTCGTCGGTGCCGTCGGCGATGCGGAGACGGAAGCGCCGCGCCGGGGTCTCCGGCAAGGAAACCGCAGTGTGGCGGAAGTCGAGGAAGCGGCTGTGGTCGAAGATCACGGCGTCGCCGACGAGCTCGATCCATTCTCCTTCCGGGGAAGGGACGGACACGACGACGCCCTTCTCGAAGTCGCGCAGCGGCGTCTCGATTTCGAGGCGGGCGGGTGCCTTGCTGTCGGCTGGCAGGCTCGCGGTGATTTCGATGGCGCCGTCCGGCCTTTCCTCGAAGGATTCGACGAGATGCCGGAGCCGGTCGGAGGGGCGTCCCGGCTTGGGAACCTGCGCCGGGAGCACCACGCAGGGGACATCGACGAGGCGCTCTCCGTCGGTCTTGACGAGCCGGGCCGAGTCGAGCCGCCTCCCTCCGTGCCGGTGCAGTCCCGGGTCGATCTCGATGCGGAAGAACCCCGCCTCCGGGATCGGCGAGACGGTCTCGCGGAGATGGGGAAAGGGCGAAGGGTCGAAGCCGCCGCGGGCCGTCGGATTCTCCGGCGCGGTCTCGGCGTGGATGGAAGGAAGGCCGAGGCAGGCGACGGCGAGGATGGCGGATCTTCTCATGGCTCGTTCGATTCGGGTTCGTCATCGCTCCCGGCGTCCGCATCCCCGGACGCCGTCGCGAAGCGATGGCTGTATTTGAAATAGAGGAAGGACCCTGCCAGAATCACCACGCCGAGGACGAGGAAGGCGACGATGCGGTAGAGCTGGTCGAGTCCGGCGAGGTCGAGGACGAAGACCTTCAGGATCGTGGAGGCGAGGAGGAACAGGCCGATGCCCCGGAAGACGGCCCGGTTCTTCAGGATTCCCGCGAGCAGAATCGCGACGGCGAAGAGCGACCAGTAGAGGGAGAGGCCGCCCATCCGGAAGGCGGGGAGGAAATGGCTCAGCGCCGTCCAGATT
>CAYMMC010000743.1:0-1748 GCA_964391125.1 uncultured Akkermansia sp. | reverse complement strand
GGGGCTCGGCCTCGGGGACTCCAGGGGGCACCTCGGCGCCCTGCTGGCCTGGTAGCGGCTTGCGGCCTGCGACCGCTGTGAAAAAGTGAAAGGTGAAAGGTCACTGAAAGTCGGAAGCGACGGGCCGCCGCTTCCACACTCCCTACCTTTTACTTTTCACCTTTTACCTTTTACGGCGCGAAGCGCCATCTTGCGTCGGCAAGGGCCGGGGCATAAGGTCAGCGGAAGATGGCCCGAGAATACACCGTCCACCGCGCCCCCGCAGGCGCGACGTCCCAGATCGACTACGCTGCCGAGCTGAACGAACGGCAGCTCGCCGCCGTCACTGCCCCGCCCGGGCCGGCCCTCGTCATCGCCGGAGCCGGCAGCGGCAAGACCCGCACCCTCACCTACCGAGTCGCCTGGCTGCTCGACCAGGGCATCCGGCCCTCGAGCATCCTCCTCCTCACTTTCACGAACAAGGCCGCCCGCGAGATGCTCGAGCGCGTCGCCGAGCTGGTCCCCCACGACACCCGCGACCTCTGGGGCGGCACCTTCCATTCCGTCGGCAACCGCATCCTCCGCCGCCACGCCCGCGAACTCGGCTGGGAGCCCGGCTTCACGATCATGGACCGGGAGGACCAGCGCGAACTGCTCTCCGGTGCCATCGAGGGGAGCGGCATCGACACGAAGGCGGTCCGCTTTCCCAAACCCGAGCTGCTCGGCGACCTCTTCAGCCTCGCCGCGAACACGGCCGAGCCCATCGAGGAGATCGTCCGCCGCCGCCACCCCTACTTCCACCACCTCGTTCCGCAGATCGAGGCGCTGCAGGAGGCCTACGAGCGGAAGAAGCGCGAGACGAACTCACTCGACTTCGACGACCTCCTCGAGAAGCCCCTCCGCCTTCTCCGCGAGCGGAGGGACCTACTCGAGATCTACCAGCGGCAGTTCGAATGGATCCTGGTCGACGAATACCAGGACACCAACCTGCTCCAAGCCTCCTTCATCGACCTGCTCGCGGCGCCGCAGAACAACGTCATGGTCGTGGGGGACGACGCCCAGTCCATCTACTCCTGGCGCGGGGCCGACTTCCGCAACATCCTCGAGTTCCCGGATCGCTACCCCGGGGCGAGGAAGTACGTCATCGAGACCAACTACCGCTCCGTCCCCGAAATCCTCAGCCTCGCCAACGCCGCCATCGCGCCGAACACGCGGCAATTCCGCAAGGATCTCGCCCCGGCCCGGCCCGACCGCCTCGTCCGCCCCGCCCTGGCCCAGGTTCCCGATCCCGGCGCCCAGGCGGCCTTCGTCGCCCAGCGCATCCTCGAACTGCGCGACGAAGGCGTTCCCCTGAACGAGATCGCCGTGCTCTACCGCGCCCATTTCCACGCCATGGAGATCCAGCTCGAGCTGACCAATCGCGGCATCCCTTTCGTCATCACCAGCGGACTGCGCTTTTTCGAGCAGGCCCACATCAAGGACGCCGCCGCCTTCATGAAGCTCGTCTTCAACCGCCGCGACGAAGTGGCCTTCAAGCGGCTCGTGCGGATGCTGCCCGGCATCGGCAGCAAGGGCGCCGACAAGCTCTGGGCCGAATGGCTGGCCAGCGACCTCGCGGCGGCGGAGGCGCCCACCGTCTTCTCCGAGATCCTGCTGGGCTTCAAGGTCGCCGCCAAGGCCCGGCCCGGCTGGGAGCAGCTCGCCTACACCCTCGACGAACTCGTCGACGCGGATGGCGCCCCCAAGCCGCCTGCGACGATGATGCCCTC
>CAYMMC010000742.1:0-1760 GCA_964391125.1 uncultured Akkermansia sp. | reverse complement strand
ATCGCCTGGCGGATCCACCAGGTGGCGTAGGTGGAGAACTTGAAGCCCTTTCTCCAGTCGAAACGCTCGACGGCGGTGATCAGGCCGAGGTTTCCTTCCTGGATCAGGTCGAGCATCGAGACACTCCCGCCGGCGTACCGACGGGCGTTGGCCACGACGAGCCGGAGGTTGGCCTCGACGAACCGCTGCCGGGCCTGTTCCCCGGCGCGGACGAGTCTCTTCAGACGGGCGCGCTCGGCCGTGTCGAGCTTCTCGCCCGACTCGAGCTTCTGACGCGCCTCGTTGCCCGCCTCCATCGCCTGGGCGAGCTGGACTTCCTCGTCGGCGGTGAGCAGCTCATGCCGCGAGATCTCGTCCAGGTAGAGGGCGAGATGGTCGGACGTGAGGGCATCCTGTCTGTGCGTGTTTCGGTTCATTGCAACCATGCATCCTTACGAACGCCTGTTCGTGGAAAGTGATTCCCTGCTTTTTCGATATTTCGCGGCGTTCGCGGGCGTTTTCCGTGCCCTGATGGGTGAGACGCTAACCGTGCCTGGACGGTTCCACCAGAGGATTTCGACCCTTCGGCCGCCGTGCGGCCTAGGCGCAATCCACGCAGTGGGCGGTGGCCGGAAGCGCCTCCAGCCGGGCCGGAGATATGTCTCCACCGCACCGGTCGCATACCCCGTAGGTCCCCTCGGCAATCTTCTCCAGGGCCCGGTCGATGTCGGCGATCGAGGCGGCCAGGGAACGCGCCGTGGCGGTGGTGGCGAGACGCTCCACGGCCTCGCTGGTGCCGTCCCCGACCCGCTTCCCGAACGACACCGAGGCCCCCGTCTCCGGGGGCTCGGTGAGACGATCCAGTTCGGTCTGCAGCTGGGCACGGCGGGCGCGAAGCCCGGCGGCGACGTCCTCGGCCATGGGCCCGGAGGGTAGGCCCCCGCCTCGGAGATGTCGCGCGCCGGACTCACGCCGCGGACACCCCCGCCCTCTCGCTCCCTTCCACCTCCTCGGCGTAGGCCGGTTCGCCGTGCTGGGCGACGTCGAGACCCGACGCCTCCTCTTCACCGGTGACCCGGACGCCGATCGTGGCATCGAGCACCTTGACGATCACGACCGTGACCACGAAGCAATAGGCGATGGTCCCCAGGTTGCCGAGGAGCTGAGCCGCCAGCAGTTCGGTCCCGCCCCCGAGGAGCAGCCCGGGGAGGAAGTCCCCGCCGAAGAAGACCGGGTCGGCGAACAGGCCCACCGACAGGGAGCCCACCAGGCCCCCCACGAAGTGGATACCCACTACGTCCATGGCGTCGTCGTAGCCGAGCCTCGGCTTGATGCTGATCGCGTAGGAGCAGGCGACCGCGGCGAGGGCACCGATCACGACCGGTGCCATGCCGGCGACGAACCCGGCCGAGGGCGTGATGGCGACGAGGCCGGCGACGATCCCGGACGCCCCGCCCAGGTTGGTGACATGGCCCGTGCGCGCCTTCTCCACCAGGCCCCACACCAGCCCTGCGGCGGCCGCGGCAACGAACGTGTTCAGGAACGCCTGGATCGCCTGGCCGTTGGCGGCGAGAGCCGACCCGGCGTTGAACCCGAACCACAGGATCCCGGCGCCCAGCATGACCAGCGGCATCGAGTGGGGAGGGCTCGCCTGCTCGGGCCATCCTCTGCGGCGTCCCAGCACCAGGACCGCGGCCAGTGCAGCCACCCCGGCATTGACGTGGATCGCGGTCCCCCCGGCGAAGTCCAGCGCGCCCAGATCCGAGATCCACCCGCCGTAG
>CAYMMC010000741.1:0-1762 GCA_964391125.1 uncultured Akkermansia sp. | reverse complement strand
CTGCCGCCGCGCGAGACGATGCCGGTCATGCGGTTCGCCGTGAGCGGCACGAAGCGCAGCAGAACGCCGGCGTGAATGGTGAAGTAATCCACGCCTTGCTCGGCTTGTTCGATGAGGGTGTCGCGGAAGAGTTCCCAGGTGAGGTCTTCGGCTTTGCCGTTCACTTTTTCGAGCGCCTGATAAATCGGGACTGTGCCGATGGGCACGGGCGAGTTGCGAAGAATCCATTCGCGCGTGGCGTGGATGTTCTTGCCGGTGGAGAGGTCCATCACGGTGTCCGCGCCCCACTTGGTGGCCCAGCGCATCTTCTCGACTTCCTCTTCGATGCTCGACGCGACGGCGCTGTTGCCGATGTTGGCGTTGATCTTCACGAGGAAGTTGCGCCCGATGATCATCGGCTCGCTTTCGGGATGGTTGACGTTGGCGGGGATGATGGCGCGGCCCCGGGCGACCTCGTCGCGGACGAACTCCGGGGTGATGTATTCGGGGATGGAGGCGCCCCAGGGATTGCCGGGATGCTGGTGGTGGAGCAGGTTGCGGGGGCCGTCGCGGTCGGTGGCGGCGCGGAAGGCGGCTTCGCGGCCGAGATTCTCGCGGATGGCGATGAACTCCATCTCGGGGGTGACGATCCCCTGCTTGGCGTACCAAAGCTGGGTCACGGGATGATCGGCGGAGGCGACGAGAGGGCGCCGTTTGAGGCCGGGATATTCCTTGAGGCGGTTGCGGGCGGCCTTGCGCTCGTTGTGGCGGGCGGCGTGCTCGTCGGAAAGGTAGCCGTTGTCCTCGGGCCTCGTGGCGCGGCCTTCGTATTCGGCCACGTCGCCGCGGGCGAGGATCCAGGGCAGCCGCAGGGCGGGCAGGCCCTGCTCGACGTCGCCGCGGTAGTCGGCGTCGCCCCAGGGGCCGCTGGTGTCGTAGACGCGGAGGGGTTCGTTGACCTCGATGCGGCCGTTGGGATGCTTGGTCTCGGACAGCCGGATCTCGCGCATGGGAACGCGCAGGTCCGCGTGGATGCGGCCGGCGACGTGGACCTTGCGGCTGTTGGGGAAGACCTCGGCGACGGTGGAGGGACGGGAGGCGGGGGCGGTTTCGTTCGGGGTGATCATGGCGGGAGGCCTGCGGCGTGGTGGAAAGTGGGGGGAGTGGGCGAGGAGCGGAGGGACGGAGGAGAGCAATGGGAGCCCTCACGCGAGGGCGCGGGGCCATGCGGAAGGGCCGGGGCCAACGGGGATTCCGGGAGGCTCGGCGGAATGAGGGGGGAATTTCATGGACGACTCCCTGCGGCAGCATTACCTGCGTCAGGTTCGAAGGGTCTCGTCCCGGATGGACGATCTCAGCGCGGCGCGCCCCTGTCTGTGTCGGCGAAGATGAACCGGGAGCGGCGGAGAGTCAAGGAGGGAGGCTGCCCGGGCCGCGAGACACTTCGGCCTTGCCGATGGTCGGGATGGGGCGAAGGTTTCGCTTTTTCCGCCGAAGCGCCCAAGGATGGCGGCTGCGGAACGTTCCTGATGCGGGCATGAAGCTGCTCGACCGATACATCGCCCGACAGATTCTCGTCTCCGCGTTCTACGCGGTGGCGGTGATCATCGTGATCCTCGTGCTCGGAAACGTGTTCAAGGAAATCCTGCGCGAGCTGGCGAAGCGGCCGGACGTGGGGCTGTGGTTCGTGATGCAGTTCATCCTGCTCGTCATTCCGGTGTCGCTGAGCCTGGCGATCCCCTTTGCCTTCCTCACGGCGATCCTGCTCGTCTTCGGGCGGCTC
>CAYMMC010000740.1:0-1763 GCA_964391125.1 uncultured Akkermansia sp. | reverse complement strand
CCCAACAACTCCATCAGCGGGGACATCCACGTCTATGCGGCGGGCACCTTCATCGATCCCCGGGACCCCGCCGCCGGACCGATCGGCATCCAGGTCCGCGCGGGCAACCGCCGCTGGTTCTTCGCCATGATCGGCCACGGAGGAACCAACAAGAAGGCCGATCACACCGTCGCGCAGACGCCCGATTTCGGCGCGGGGGCCAGCCTGCCCACCCTATCTGCGGATCCCTATGAGGCGCCGACCGTGGCCCAGCCGATCGGCTTCCAAGGCAACATCCACGTCGAGGCGGATCAGGGAAGCGTCGTCACGAAGGGCGGCGACTCCTTCCGCGCCGACCGGAGCTGGGGCTGGGGCTACAACTTCGCTCAGATCGGTCATGGTGGGGTTGTCTCACGTGGGCCGAAGGGCGGCACGATCACTGTGCTCGCGGGCCAGGGCGCCGGGGCCACGTCCGGCGACATTCTCTTCCAGGCGGGACAGATGAACCTCTCGCACGCCATGCTCGGGCACGGCGGCTACGACAGCGACAGCGCCTTGGTCGGGGGCTGGGATTCCGCAACGAAGACGGCCATCGTCGGCGACAACACCGCCGAGATCGTCGTGAAGGCCCACGGCAGCATCAGTTTCATTTCCCCGCGGGGAGGCGAGACGGACGCCTTGGGCCTCTCGGCCGACTACGCCTACTTCTGGTACAACAACGCGGCGGCGGACGGGACGCCGCAGAGCGGCAACGGGTCATGGTCGACGTCGGATCGCTTCGTGCAGTTGGGGCACGGCGGCTACGCCAGCACGACGGTCATTCCCGACCGGCAGGACATCACCGTGATCTCGGGAACGGGGGACTTGGAAAATGCGGACGAGGACGAGAGCACCGGCGGAGTCACCTTCATCGCGGGGGATACGACCCGCGCCTATGCCCAGCTCGGGCACGGCGGCCATAGCGCGAGCGCCAACAACGAGGCCGGCTTCACCGGGGACATCACGGTGCGGGCCAACGGCGGCGGCGTCCGTTTCGACGGCAGCATCCAAGGTGCCATGAATGTCAGCCGGGTGACGGACGTCTCGCGCAACGGGGTGGATACGGTCCAGCCGTCCTACACCACCGGGGCGGGGACCACGGTGGTCGGGGCGGTGATGCGCGGCGTTGGTGCCGGCGCGGAAGCCTACGCCCAACTGGGGCACGGTGGCTACGGTGCAAGGGGCTACCATAGCGGAAACATCGTCATCGACGCCTGGGGCGGACTCGACTTCACGGCGGCGCCGGCCGCGCCCAAGGTGGACCGGTATGTCGAGAACGTCCTTATCAACCCGGCACTCGGTGCTGGAACCAACGTGTGGGTTCCCTTGGGCAATTTTATCGATACCCAGATCGTCCACACGCCCGCGAACAACCAGTACCAACAACCGCAGTTGTTCTCCAACGTGGTTCCGGGCAGCCTGATGATCGTGCTCTCCAACGGCGACGTGATCACCGATCTGCCAGCCAACAGTTCGGACGACAGGACCAGCAGCCTGGTTCTCAACGGAACGACTACGATCGGTCAGATCAGCTACGACAACGGTCTCGTCCGCTTTCAGCAAGGAGGGGCGGCAGGAGCGATCGTCACGGGGCTCACGGCGCCTGCGGAAGTCACCTTCCAGACCGCCCAGGGGCTCAAGGACCGGGCCTATGTCCAGCTCGGTCACGGCGGCTACGAAGCGGACGGGCCGAACAACAAGGCCAACGATCTGCCGAGCGCCTCGGGCGACATCATTATCCATGC
>CAYMMC010000739.1:0-1763 GCA_964391125.1 uncultured Akkermansia sp. | reverse complement strand
CCGCATGCCGCGAAGCGTTTTTGGAGTGCGCCGGTTCCCGGCGCTTTGGATGCGGGCGCCGAGAGATTTGCGGGGGACGGGGGAAACTACGGGCCGTCCTGCCGCGCCCGATCCAAAGCGGCGCGGAGCGCCGCACCAAAACGCTGGCGCGGCGAATGGTCGTTGAACCACATGCGCCCACGCCGAATCCGCGCCGACAAGAAGCGCTTGGCCAAGGAGAAGGTCTAGCGCCATCCTCCTGTCCCCGACCACAGCAGTCCTCCGCCGATGGCGAGAAGGACGATTCCGGAGGCGACGAGGATGACCAGCGGAAACTCCGGCGAGGACGGTTTCCTGACGGCTCTCGAGGCCGCCCGGAAAAAATCCCCGAGGAATGCGAACAAACCCGCCGAGCATAGCAAGTCGAGCGCCGCGGCGCACGGCCCTTCACCGTCGGAGTCCTTCATGAGCGACAGGGCCAATGCCCCGGCCATGACGATCACGCCGCCAAGGACGGCGAGGACGATTCCGGTGACGAACATGAGGCGATTCTATCCATTTCCACGCGCCATCGTCAAGCCCTCGGACAAAGTTCCGTTTCGCGGCGGGCGCGACCGACCCTCCCTTCCGGCGCATCCTCGCCGCCTATCGGCGACGACTTGCCATTGCCCGCCGCCGGAAAATGGCGGATGCTCCCGAAGCAACCGATGTTCTCCCGTCTCCTTCCGTTCTGCGCCGCCTTCCTCCTCCTGCTCGGCTACGCCGTCGGGGCGGAGCCCTTCCCGCCGGATTCGCCGGAACACCAGGCCCTGACCGCGGCGGGCCCTTCGCTCGGCGACGAGGACTTCAGCCTGCGCGAGGAATATTGGAAGGTCTCCCTCGGCCTCCGCGCGGGGCGCGCCCTGAAGCTCCAGTTCTTCAAGCGCAACCACTACCGCCTCTTCCTCGGCGTCTCCCCCTCGGCCCTGCCCAAGGGGGCGCGGCTGCACCTGCACATCTACGACTCGGCCAACGAAGCCGTGGCCGAAGCCGCCGGCGAGCCGGACGAAGCCTCCCTGGTGCTCGCTCTCGACGACACTCCGAAGACCGGCCTGCATCTCGTCCTCATGCGCATCGAGGCGCCCTCCGGCCCGCTCGCCGAAGCCGAAGTCCCGGCGGCGCTCTTCTACGGGTGGAAGTAGGATTTGCCGCAGGCGCTCCCGGCCTCAGCCACGCCCCTTCGGCGTGGTGATGTAGGGCGCCCGGAGATAGACCGGTTCGAGCGCCGTCGGGACGAGGGAGGCGAAGTCGGTCCCCTGGAAACGGGCCGCGAGACGCGAGGCGGAGGGGAAGGAGAGGCGGACGCCGGGAAGGGCGGCGACCACTTTGGGATCGGCGCTGTGGATGGCGAGGCCTTCGGCGCGGAGGGGTTCCAGACGCGCGGCGATTTCGGATTCGTCGATCAGGGCGGGTTCGCCCAGCAGCGCCCGGTCCCTCACGACGGCGAGGAAGAAGCTGCCCCGTCTCGCGTCGCCGACGACGAGGTAGGAGTCCTCCTCGCTGTCCCAGGCCTCGAGCGAATTGCCTCCGACGACGGGCAGTCCCGTCGCGACGGAGAGGCCGTTGGCCACGGCGAGACCGACCCGGACGCCGCCGTAGGAGCCGGGACCGAGTCCGACGGCGAAGCCGGCGAGGCGGTCCCGGTAGGCCCCGACGAGCCGTTGCAGCGGGGAGAAGATGGCGGCGTTGTGGGCGCGGTCGGGGGTGAACTCCGCTCCGCCGACGGTCCGGCCGGAGGCGCGGTC
>CAYMMC010000738.1:0-1763 GCA_964391125.1 uncultured Akkermansia sp. | reverse complement strand
TCCCCTCCCCGCTGTTTTCCCCACCCCCGTGGGGATGGTCCGAGTGCGAGTGAGCTGATCTTCGAGCGCGGGGAGTTTTCCCCACGCCCGTGGGGATGGTCCGCCTCCTGACTCCCAGCTTCTAGCTCCTACCCCTCCATCCGGCGGAATCTCGCGACCCGTCCGCCCCGCTCCCCTCCTGCGAAGGCGACTTGCCCGGGAAACCGGGCCAAGTCCACGCCCGCCCCTCATGCGTAAGCCCTGAACTTTCAGCGCGTTTTGGCAAGAATTTTCTTGATTGTCGGAGATTCTGGAGTATGCGCAGCTTTCGGCTTTTCGAGATCGTCTCGAAGGCCCTCCGCTTTTCCCGAACGAAGCCATGCCCGAAGACGCCTCGAATATCGTCGCCTTCCCCGGAAGCGACAGCGCTTCGCCGGCCCCAGCCTCGGGAAAACGCTCCATCCCTATGAGAAGTGATCTTGTCGTTGCGGCATCCAAAGTGATCCCCGAACCCCCCGTCCTCATCAACCTGGTCTCCGCCAGGGTCAAGCAACTGAACAACGGACGTTCCCCTCTCGTGAGGGTCGATCACCGCATGGGCGCCGCCGACATCGCCCTGACCGAAATCATCGAGGGCAAGATCAGCGTCGAGCCCAAGGAGAAGGAGGCCTGAGGCAGCCTCCGCGACGGCGTTCCAAGTCCAGGGCGACGGAGGACGTCCGCAAGGGGGCCACTCCGCCAGCTCGCGGTCGCCCTGCCGCCTTCCGGGCCGGCAGGGGTCGGCAGCTTGGCGTTCCCTTCGCGCGACCGCCTCTTTTCGCGGTCATCCGCCCGATTTCGGGCTACAGTAGGCCGCGCCATGTCCGACTTCCGCCTCAGCTCCGAGTTCCAGCCCCAGTGGGATCAGGGGCAGGCCATCGCCAAGCTGACCAAGTCCCTCCTCGCGGGAAACCAGCACCAGACCCTGCTCGGGGTGACCGGGTCGGGCAAGACCTTCACCGTGGCCAATCTGGTCGCCGCGCTGGGGAGGCCGACCCTGGTGATGTCGCACAACAAGACCCTGGCGGCCCAGCTCTACAGCGAGCTGAAGAGCTTCTTCCCCGACAACGCGGTCGAGTATTTCGTCTCCTACTACGACTACTACCAGCCCGAGGCCTACATCCCGCGGACCGACACCTACATCGAGAAGGACTCCTCGATCAACGACGAGATCGAGCGGCTCCGCCTCTCCGCGATGAGCTCGCTGCTGATGCGGAAGGACGTCGTCGTCGTGGCCAGCGTCTCCTGCATCTACGGCCTCGGATCGCCCGACGACTACCGCGACATGATGGTCCCCGTGCGCGTCGGCGACGAGCTGGACCGCGACGAGTTCCTGCGCAAGCTCGTTTCCATCCTCTACGAGCGGAACGACATCGAGTTCCAGCGCGGCCGCTTCCGGGTGCGCGGCGACGTCGTCGAGGTCTACCCCGCCTATCTCGACGAGGAGGCGGTGCGCGTCGAGTTCTTCGGCGACGAGATCGACCGGGTCACGCCCTTCGATCCCCTCACGGGGAAGGCGCGCGGCTCGCTCCGCGAGTTCACCTTCTACCCCGCCAAGCAGTTCGTCACCCCGAAGGAGAAGATGGCCGTCGCGATCCGGGAGATCCGCAAGGAACTGGCCGAGCGCGTGGAGCATTTCGAATCGAAGCAGCAATACCTCGAAGCCCAGCGCATCAAGCAGCGCACCGAGTACGACATCGAGATGATGCAGGAGATGGGCTTCTGCCAGGGCATCGAGAACTACT
>CAYMMC010000737.1:0-1765 GCA_964391125.1 uncultured Akkermansia sp. | reverse complement strand
CCCTGACCGGGCCGGTCAGGGCTACCCTCGGTGACCGGGCGTCCGCGTCGGATGGCCCGTGGTTCTACGGCGGACGGCTCGGCGAGCCGCCCCTACCGGGCTTCGACGGACCTCCCGCCATCGCGCATCCACTGCGCCGAGTTCCGCATTTACGAAACACGGCCAATCCGCTATGATGCCTTCGATGTCTTCGAGAGTCCGCCTCCTCCTTCCCCTCGTCTCCGCGCTCGCCTGCGGCTCCCTCCTTTTCGGCCAGGATCCGGCCCGGGACTCGAAAACCGTCCTGCCCGCCGGCAGACCCGAGGTCGGGCAGCGGCTCTTCGTCGACAAAGGCTGCCACCAATGCCACAGCGCCGGCGCAACGAAGCTGCCGCCCGTGGACCTGGCCCCCCGCCTCGTCATCGAGCTGGGCGGCGGGCTGCACGCCAAGTGGACCCGCGACGACTACGCCCGCGCCATCATGGACCCGAACCACCTCGTCTCGGAGGACTACCGCATCGCCATGATGCGCCTTGGCGACAACTTCAAGGCCGAGAACTCGCCCATGCCCGATTTCACCGAGCTGCTTCGCGTTTCCGAACTCGTCCATCTCGCCGCCTTCCTCGAAGACCTCGCCGACTGACCCCCGACCCACCCCTGCCATGACCGCCTCCCGCCGCGATTTCCTCCGCCGATCCGTCTGCGCGGGCGCCGGCGCCGTCCTCGCCCCGCCGCTCGCCGGCCTCGCCGCCGCGGCGTCCCCCGCCACGACCTCGGAGACCTTGGTCAAGACGCTCTACGACTCCCTCGGCGAGGCCCAGCGCGAGGCCCTCGTCTTCGACTTCGACGATCCCCTCCGCCTCAAAGTGGAGAACAACTGGCACGTCACCGAGCAGCGCATCGGCCGCTACCTCGACGCCGACCAGAACGCGATGGTTCGCGAGATCTTCCTCAAGGCCCACAGCGAGGAATACGCCGAGACCGTTCTCGAGCAGGTCGAGCACGACAGCGGTCGGGCCGGCTTCGGCGACTCCTCCATCGCCATCTTCGGCGAGCCGGGGACGGGGAAGTTCCAGTTCGTCCTCACCGGCCGCCACTGCACCCGCCGCATCGACGGCGACTCGGTGGAGGGCAAGGCCTTCGGCGGACCGATCTTCTACGGCCACGCGGCGGAGGGCTTCGACGAAGGCCCCGACCACGAGGGCAACGCCTACTGGTTCCAGGCGCGGAGCGCGAACCGGCTCTACCAGATGCTCGACGGCAAGCAGCGCGAGGCCGCCCTCGCCGAGAAGGCCCCGCCGGACCGGGCCTCGACCATCCAGCTCAGGGGCCGGGCCGACGATCTGCCCGGCCTCGCCGCGGCGGACATGACGCCGGACCAGCGCGAGGCGATGAACGGCGTGCTGAAGGACTTGCTGATGCCCTTCCGCGAGATCGACCGCGCCGAGTCCATGAAGCTGATCGAGGCGGCCGGGACCGACCGGCTGCACCTCGTCTTCTACCGCTCCGGCGACATCGGCGGCGACGGGGTCTGGGACAACTGGCGGCTCGAAGGCCCGCACATGGTCTGGTACTTCCGCGGCGCCCCGCACGTCCACACCTGGGTCCACATCTCCGATCCCGACGCGCCCCTCGACGCGCCCGCGTGAGGACGCGCCAGCCCACCTCCCTCCTCCCCCCGGAGATCGCGCCCTTCACCCCGGCGGTGCTGCGGACGGTGGCGGGGCGACGGGTGGGACAAGTCGGACGCGGGCAGGCTCCACTCCGGCAGAGGCACGATCTCGCC
>CAYMMC010000736.1:0-1768 GCA_964391125.1 uncultured Akkermansia sp. | reverse complement strand
GGCCGACAAGAAGGCCGACCGCGCCGCCAAGGAGGGCGTCGTCGCCTCCCGCATCCTCGACGGAGGCAAGGGCGGCGTCCTCGTCGAAGTGAACTGCGAGACCGACTTCGTCGCGAAGAACGAGAAGTTCCGCGAGTTCGTCGAGGCCATCATCGACCACATCGCGGCGAGCCCCGCCGTCGAGACCCTGCCGGAGCTCCTCGCCCAGCCGCTCGCCGGCGACCCCTCGCAGACCCTGGAGGTCTTCATCAAGGCGAAGGTCGGCCAGCTCGGCGAGAACATGGCCCTGGGGCGCTTCGCCAAGTACGGAGTCGCCGGAGAAGGCGGCGTCGGCACCTACATCCACATGGCGGGGCGCGTCGGCGTGCTCGTCGAGCTGGCCGTCGGCAAGGCCGAAACCGTCTCCAGCCCGGCCTTCGCCGAGCTGCTCAAGGATCTCGGCATGCACATCGCCGCCGCGCATCCCATCTGCGTGCGCCGCGACGAAGTCCCCGCCGACAAGGTCGAGGCCGAGAAGGACATCTTCCGCGAGCAGATGAAGGGCAAGCCCGCCGAGATCATCGAGAAGATCATCGGAGGCAAGCTGGGCAAGTTCTACTCGATCCACTGCCTCCTCGACCAGCCCTTCATCAAGGACGGCGACAAGACCATCCAGACCCTCCTCGACGAGCTTTCCAAGGCTGCCGGAGACGCCGTCACGGTGACCCGCTTCCACCGCTTCGCCGTGGGCGAGGAGGTGGCCTGAGCGGCCGCTCGGCGATCCGCCGATGCCCGTAACGCTTCAAACAGCCCGGCTCCCGCTACGGAGCCGGGCTTTTTCGTCGGCGGGCGACGGGGGCGGATCGGAAGTCCGTCCCTCCTGCCCCGGTTGCCGCCGAGGCGATGGATCCCTCATGGCAGGGCGGTGGGCCGGGAGCCGGCGCCCGGAGCCAAGAGCAGCTCGATGGCGCGGTCGGCCTCGGCGTCGGTCAGTCCACGCTCGATCGTGGTGAGGACGAGCCGGTCGAGGTAGGGCTCCAGATCCGTCCGGTCGTCGAGGATGACGAAGACGTCCTCGGGGGCGCAGGGATCCAGCTCGCCGCGCTCCTTGAACCAAGCGTGGATCTCCTGGCCCCGGGTCACGAGCCTGGCCGCCTCCGTGCCGAGGCCGGCGATGAGATCCGGAGCGACGTCCACGATCTCGCCCAGAATCCCAGCTTCGGCGAAGTAGCCGCGAAGTTCTTCGAAGGGCGTGAAATACCGCCAGGTCGAGGTCACCACGATGTCAGCTCCGGTCGCCGCGACGATGCGGTTGAAGCAGGCGATGTTCGCCGGGTCCAGCGGCGTTTGCCCGCTCTCGAAGCGCGAGCCGTACGAATTCAGGACGCCGTCGATGTCGAGGAAGAGCAAGGGGGAAGCCATGCGGGAGAGGATGCCACGGAAACCCGCCTTTGCCAGGACGGGCGGCTCCAATCATCGATCCTCCGGATTGATCGGAGGTGTCCGATTCGCGTTTGCCAGGCCTCCGGCCCCGCGCCAACTTCCGGGATGTCCGGAATCCTTCTCGTCGCCACCCACAACGCCCACAAGACCGGAGAGATGCGCGCCATCCTCGCGGACCGCTTCGAACGCGTCGTCGATCTGACCTCCCTGCCGGGCATGGCCGCGCCGGAGGAAACGGGCGATTCCTTCGCGGAGAATTCGGCGATCAAGGCGCTCGCCGCGAGCCGGGCGATGCCGGAGGCCCTCGTCCTGGCAGACGATTCGGGGCTGGAGGTGGACGCCCTCG
>CAYMMC010000735.1:0-1770 GCA_964391125.1 uncultured Akkermansia sp. | reverse complement strand
CAGCCTCCCTCCTCCGTGGCGAAGAATCCGCAGGTGTCGCATTCCCTGACCACGGTCGCGGCGACGGCAAGGGCGTCCGAGAGGGGCAGGGAGGCGTCCGGTCCGTGCTGAAGCAACCACACGGCAATCCTCTCGGCGCTTTTCGGACCGACGCCGGGGAGTTGCTTCAACTGGGAGATCAGGCCCCGGACAGGCTCGGGATAGTCGACTGCGGCCATGGCTGAAGGTTCAAAGCTGTTCGATGAGGCGGGCGCGTCCCTCCTCGGTCAAATCGCGGACGAGCCGGGACGAAGGCGAGTCCGGGGGCGCGAGCCCCTCCTGGGCCTTGCCCACGAGCAGCGCCAGCGGAGGATCCTCCACCCCGGGCTGCCGGGCGTCGCTGAACTCGCGCAGGGCCGCCTCGCAGTCGCCCGCGCGCAGATGGATCGCCCCCCGCCAAAAGGCGTCCCGGCGGGCGGCCTCGGCTTCGTCGAGGCCCCCCACGACGGAGAGGAGCTGATAGATCTCGGCGAGGTTCCGGCGAAGCGGATCGTACAGCAGCTCCAAAGGCCGCCACTCGAAACGGTCTCGGACAAGACGGTAGCAGCCCGGCCCGATCAGGACGTCCGAGCCGAGGCGCGCATTGGCGAGGGCGAGCCGGTCCGCGAAGTCCGCCTCCCCGCCCAGGCCGGCGACGGCCGCCCCGTCCGGAGATCCGCAACGCCCCACCACCATGACGCCGGATCCGATGCCGATCCCCCAGCGGAGCGGAAAGAACCAGCGGGCTTCGCATTCCTGCGACAGCCCCTTCAGACGTCCCCGGAGATCGAGCGCCGCCCGACAGGCCTTCTCCGCATGGTCCGCATCCGCGCGCAGCATGCCGAAGGAGACGCGGACCCGCTCCGGCCCCACCTCCTCCAGATAGGCGCCTCGGGAGAGGAGAAAGGCGGACAAATGGCGGGCGAAGAGGTCGGCGGCCTTGAGAAGCTCCTCCGTCCCGGACCCGCCGCCTTCGGATTCCTCGGGGAGGAGGCGGCAGACCAGCGTGGTCACTTCCCGGCGCTCTCCAGCCATCCCCGGCGCGGCCGGGTCTTCCAGCAATTCGGCGAACACCCCGGCGGAGACCCTCCCCCCAAGGTCCGCTTCGAGCTGCTCCTTGCGCTTTCCCGCCTCCGTTCGGGCAAAGAGAAGGCCGCCTGCGCCACCCAAGGCGGCGGCGAAGGCAGGAGCGAAGGGGTCGAAGCGGAATCCATGGAGGGCCAGGGCCGGCGACAGCAGGGCCACCGCCACGACCGCCAGGAGCGCGACCAAGATCTTCCGGGGCAGGCGGGTCACCTCGACGACGCCCCAAGCCGTCCCCACTCCCGCCAGGGCGACGACCGGGATCTCGAGGGAGCGCAGCCGCGCCCCGTCGCCCCCGGGCGCCCAACCGAGAACCCCCAGCGCCCGCCAAAGCCACTGCGACGCCGGATCGAAGGCGCCGCCAAGCAGGAGCGCTAGCGCCACCAGGGAGACCCCGCCGCCGATGGCCAATGAGATGGTCCAATACCGTCGCATGAAACGATCGGGAGCCGTTCCGTCGAGAAATTGCCCGACCGCCTCCCGCCCAAGAATAAAGCGCACCGCCCGATGAGCAAGGTCGGACTCGCCCGCTGATATTGGAAATCCCTCTTCCCGAATCAAAACCAAGAGAAGTCAAACAATGGAAACCGTCACGGAATGTGACCCCCGGCCCATCCATCGGGGGGGGAGGGTTTTGACGGATGAGCTTGCCACGAGGCGGGTAGGGCC
>CAYMMC010000734.1:0-1795 GCA_964391125.1 uncultured Akkermansia sp. | reverse complement strand
AGGTCGAATCCGGCGCCCTGCGGGCCTATCAGCGCCCCATCGACGAGCGCTTCGGGCTGCTCGATCGAGATGTCCCCCTCCGCATCGGGCATTCGGATTCCTGAAAATGGATGGTTCCGATGCGGAGGAGTCAAATGCGGCCTTTGATGCAAATGCGGCCTGCGCTGGAGCGGCGTCCGCCCGCCCCCGTCCCGGATCCCGTTGACTTTCCCCGCGGGCGCGGCACGGTGAAGCCGGTCGATCCCAACTGTTCTCGCGATGTCCTCCCTCCAGCCCTATCCAAGCGGTCTCGGCACCAAGTCCCTCCATGCCGGCCAAGTGCCCGACCCGACCACCGGCTCCCGCGCGGTGCCGCTCTACCAGACGACGAGCTACGTCTTCCGCGACATCGAGCACGCCGCGAATCTCTTCGCGCTGAAGGAGCTGGGCAACATCTACACCCGCCTGATGAACCCGACCACGGACGTCTTCGAACAGCGTCTCGCGGCGCTCGAAGGCGGCAGCGCGGCCCTCGCCCATGCCTCCGGCCAGGCGGCGATCACCAACGCCATCCTCAACCTCGCCGGAGCGGGGGACCACATCGTCTCCGTCTCTCAGCTCTACGGCGGCACCTACAACCTTTTCCACCACACCCTGCGGAAGCTGGGCATCGAAATCAGCTTCGTCGACGCGGAGGATCCCGAGTCCTTCCGCCGCGCACTGCGCCCGGAGACGAAGGCCTTCTTCGGCGAAGGCCTCGGCAACCCCGCGCTCAACATCTTCCCCGTCGAAGAGGTCGCCGGGATCGCGCGCGAGGCCGGGGTGCCGCTGATTCTCGACAATACCTGCCTCTCCCCGATCCTGCACCGCTCCTTCGAATGGGGGGCCAACGTCGTGGTCCACTCCACCACGAAGTACCTCGGCGGGCACGGCACCTCCATCGGCGGCATCGTCGTGGACGGCGGCAACTTCGACTGGGGCTCCGGCCGCTTCCCCGGCTTCACCGAACCGGATGCGTCCTACCACGGGATCGTCCATTGGGAGGCCTTCAAGGCCTTCCCTCCGGCCAACGGAGCGAACATCGCCTACGCCATGAAGATGCGGCTGCAGCTCCTCCGCGACACGGGAAACTGCATCTCGCCCTTCAACGCCTGGCAATCGCTGATCGGACTCGAGACGCTGCACCTTCGGATGGAGCGGATCAGCCAGAACGCCCTCGCCGCCGCCCATTTCCTCAAGGGGCATCCCGAGGTCGCCTGGGTGAACTACCCGGGCCTGCCCGAGTCGAAGCACCACGCCGCAGCCAACAAGTATCTCACCGGCGGCTACGGCGGTCTCCTCGGCTTCGGGGTGAAGGCGGGCTACGAGGGCGCCGTGCGCGTCATCAACAGCCTCAAGCTCTTCAGCCACCTCGCCAACATCGGGGACGCCAAGAGCCTCGCCATCCATCCCGCCAGCACCACCCACAGCCAGCTCGGACCCGAGGAGCAGATCTCCGCGGGGGTCCAGCCCGACTACATCCGCCTCAGCCTCGGCTGCGAGGACTTCGCCGACCTCCAGGCCGACCTCGATCAGGCGCTGGCCCAGGCCTGATCGCCGGCCCTGCGGAAGCGGCGGTCGCGCCAGCCCGCAGAGTCGGAGCATGGGCATTCTCGATCCGGGGCGGGCTTCCGATTTACAAAGGAAGCCCACCAGAGAGCGCCCCGCCCGGCGGGGGAGCCCGTCCGATCCCTGTCGTATCTCCCTGACCGTAAGGGAACTGCCAAGAACAGTCGGCAAAACCGGGGATTTCCGCTTGGAGAATGATAAGGTTTGC
>CAYMMC010000733.1:0-1798 GCA_964391125.1 uncultured Akkermansia sp. | reverse complement strand
ATTTCGAGACACTGAGCGTGCAATTTCTTCCAAGTTTCTTCGGTCAGGTATCCGGCATCCAATGCTAGATAAAGCTGGGAACGAACCTCTCCGCAGGATCCCTTCGCGTGAGAAAGAAATTGGACGAACTCGCGATTCCCTCCCCTTTCGAAACCTTCGGCGATGTTCGAAGTGATCGAGATGACGGCTCTCCGAATCTGATCTTTAAGGGCGAAGTCCTTCGAAAATTCGCCCTGCCGAGTGATCTGATAAACCCCTCCTGCCAACTCCCGTCCCTTCTGCCAAGCGAGAATGTCTTCGAACTGTCGGATCGTTGCCATTTCACCAAACATTGAACATTGAACTTGGAACCTGGAACTTTGAACATTGAACTTGGAACTTTGAACTTTGAACTTTAAACCCCGTCTACTTATTGAGCGCCTCGTCCAAGTTCATCATCTGATTGCAGACCATCGTCCAAGCCGCGAGCACAGTCGGCGCCAGATCTTTGTTTGGAGGCGTCTCGCCGATGGCGAGGAGGGCGGCGGCGTCCTCGGGATGGGTCTGATAATGCGACAGCAGGGTGAGGCGTGCCGAGTCCATCACGTTCGTCTCGGCTTCCCGCAGGGGGCGGGAGAGGATGCGGCGGGCGACGAGGTCGAGGGCTTTTGCTTCGTCGCCTCCGCTCTCCTTCAGCGCGAGCTCGGCGAGCCGGCGCGCGGCCTCGACGAACTGCGGATCGTTGAGGGTGACGAGGGCCTGCAGCGGGGTGTTGGTGCGGTCGCGCTTCGTGCAGCTCACCTCGCGGTTCGGCGCGTTGAAGATCTCCATGCTCGCGGGAGGGGCCATGCGCTTCCAGTAGTTGTAGACGGTGCGCCGATAGAGGTTCTCGCCCTTGTCCTGCTCGTATTTCGCGTTGCCCATGCCGACGGTTTCCCAGACGTTCTCGGGCTGGTAGGGTTTCGTGCCGGGACCGCCCATCTTGGTGGAGAGCGTGCCGCTCGCGGCGAGGGCGGAGTCGCGGATCATCTCGCCGTCCATGCGGGAGCGCGGCCCGCGGCTGAGGAGGCGGTTGTCGCGCTCCTTTTCGATTTTTTCAGGGTTTGTGAGGGCGGCCTGGCGGTAGGCCGACGACATCAGGATGGTCTTGAAGAGCCGCTTCACGTCCCAGCCGGATTCGACGAAGGTCAGGGCGAGCCAGTCGAGCAGCTCGGGATGGCTCGGGGCCGCGCCCATGATCCCGAAATCGTCGGGCGTCGCGACGAGCCCGGTGCCGAAGATCTCCTGCCAGAAGCGGTTCACGGTGACGCGGGCGGTGAGGGGATTGGCCGGATCGACGAGCCAGCGGGCGAGACCGAGGCGGTTCCCGGGGGCGCCCTCGGGCAGGGGATGGAGCACGGCGGGCGGCGCGGCCGCGACCTCCTCGCCGACCTGGTCGTAGGCGCCGCGCAGGAGGACGTGGGCCATGGCGGGACTGTCCTTCTTCTCCTCCTGGATGTGGGTGACGGGGCTGCGGGCCTTGATCGCGTCGCGCTCGCCCTCGAGCGTCGCGACGGCGCGGTCGAGCTCCTGCCAGGCGGCGTCGCGCGTGGCGAGGTAGTGGACGAAGAGGCTCTCGAGCTGCTCGGGCGTACGCGTTTCCCCGGCGGCCAAGGCACCGCGCAAGGCCGGCATCCGATGGACGCGGGCGACTTCGGCGGAACCCAGCCGCTTCGAGAAAAGCCGGAGATCCTGGGCTTGACCCTCCTCGAAGAACATGCTCCCGCTGCGGCGGCCGAGGCGGAGGGGAAGTCGGCGACGCTGCCCCCCCAGCCCCAGA
>CAYMMC010000732.1:0-1798 GCA_964391125.1 uncultured Akkermansia sp. | reverse complement strand
TCGTTGAAGCGGTTTTGGCTGAGGATGGCGGTTCGGATGTGAAGGAGGTTCCTGGCGCCGGGTTCGCTCCAGAACATGCCGGAGGCCTTGAAGCGCTGCCCGATGACCTTCTTGCATCCGGCCTCGACGATGCCCGAGCCGATGAAGAGTCCCTCGCGCCGATAGCGGGCATAGTCCATGCGGCTCCGGTGGTTCTCGAGGTAGGCGATTTTCTTCTCCATCGCCTCGCTGGCGGGGGACGGCGAGAGGGCCATCCGCGCCTGATGTTCCTTGGCGGCGGCGAGGATGGCTTCCAAGCGGGACTCGGCCAGTTCACCCTTCCAGTGCTCGTAGAGGGTTCGGGAGGCCGCGGCGTCCTGCGGGTGGACGAGCTTTGCCATCTCGCCGAGGTATTCACTGGCGTGCCAGAAGTCCAGGATGCAGGTGGCTCCCGGGAAGTAGTTGCGGGCAAGCTCCCAGATCCACGCGGCGCCGTCGCCGAGGAAGACGACCCGCCGCGCCCGGGCGGAGCCCCGGCGCAAGGCTTCGTCGCGGAGACGTGGGCCGAAGTCGGTGGCGCTCTCGAAGCCCGCGATCCAGGTGGTGGAGCCCTCGTCGCGTCGGGGCCGTCCCTTCTCGTCGGGACTGGTCTGGGTGAAGAAGCAGGCGGCCTTGACCTCCCGAGTCTTGGCCTGGCCATCGGGGCCGCGGCCTTTGACGGCTTCCAAGGCGGCTTTGGTCATGGGCACGCCGGTGCCGTCGGTTTCGATGTAAAGGACGGGGATGGGCGCGGGGGGCGGCGTGCAGGGAAGGCGTTTGAGGGTTTCGCGCAGGATCGCTCCGACACTCTGGCTGAGGCGCTGAAGCTGCCGGGCTCCCAAATCGATGCCGGCCAGTTCCTTGATGTCCGAGCTGGCCTCCTCATAGCTGGACTGGGCGGCGGCGCGTGTGGCGATCTTGGCCAAGCCGGGGGTGACGTGGCCGAAGAGGCCGAGCGCCTCGCTCAGGGGACAGCGACCGCGGCGATGACGGGGCTGGCTCCGATCGTAGTAGTAGCTCCGGGCGACGGTGACCGGGCCGAGCAAGGTCTGGATGGACAGGGGGCGGACGTGGCGCTTCTCGCCCGGCCGGGCCTGGTCGCCGGGGGCTTTGATCCGGCCGATGAGTTCGGCGAGCAGGCTGGCTCCGTCTTTGAGAAGGGCCTGGCGCAGGCCTTCCTCCAACCACCGGATGTCGCCTCCGGCGTCGTTTCCCGGGCCGGTCTCTATCCGCCCGAGGGCGGCTTTGAGGAAGGCTTCGGTTTCCGCGAACTTTTCTTCGGTGGCTGCTTCCTGGAGTTTTTTTTAGATGGCAGCATGGGGCCGCGGCGCTGGGTGAGGATCTCGGTGAGGGCGACGTATTCGTCGGCCAGACGGGTGAAGCGCCGGTAGCCATCGACGGCCCGGGAGATGGCGGGCAGCTCGTCCTTGGGGATGCGTTCGCATCGGTTTTTGCCATCGCGCCAGCGCTGGAAGATCGCGTAGGGCCCCCTCTCCACGACGGAGCCGTCGGGGAGGGAGCGCTTGAGGGTCTGCAGCGTGATCTTGCCGCGGATCATTTCCCGGATGGACTGCATTTCGAGGAGGATGGCGTCGCGGCGGGCCTTTATCTGGGTGTCGTTGAGGGTGGTCATGGCTTATGTATATGAACCATACAACATAAACGGCCCGGGGGCAGAGATTTTCTGCCTTTCGATTCAGTCAGTTACTTTTTTGTCCCGCACCCGTGGCTCAGCAGCTGCCGCATCGTGATGGGGCCCTCCTCCTTCTCGGGAAACTCG
>CAYMMC010000731.1:0-1799 GCA_964391125.1 uncultured Akkermansia sp. | reverse complement strand
CGTCACCGTCTCGTCCAGGTTCAGCACCAGGTTCGCCACCAGCGTCCACGCGACCGTCTCCGCCGCCGGGGCGAGGCGCTTCGGGGCCGACTCGCCGGCTTGCGCGGCCAGCTCCGCCGCCGTCGGATCGGTCTCGGCGAGGGCGCGCTGCCGGGCGAGGGCGCCGGCCAGCAGGTCCGCCTCCCTCCGGTCCGGGGCGCGGCTGAGGACGGTGCGGAAGAGCCAGGCGAGGCGCGAGGCGTCGTCGGCGCCGCCCTCGGCGAGGATGCGCTCGGCGAGGGCGCGGGCCGCCTCGAAATGCTGCGTGTCGTTGAGCAGTTGCAGGGCCTGCATCGGGGTGTTGCTGCGCTCGCGCCGGACGCAGCTCTGCTCGCGGTTGGGCGCGTCGAAGTTCGTCATGAAGGGCGGCGGCGCGGTGCGCTTGAAGAAGGCGTAGAGGCTGCGCCGGTAGAGGGCGGGGCCGTGGTCCTGCAGGTAGTAGCGCGTGTTGCTGTTGCCGTAGCCGACCGGTTCCCAGATGTTCGGCGGCTGGTAGGGGCGGGTGCCGCGCCCGCCCATGGTCAGGTCGATCAGGCCGCTGACGAAGAGCGCGTTGTCGCGGATCTGCTCGGCGTCGAGGCGGAGGCGGGGGGCCCGGGCGAAGAGGCGGTTCTCGGGATCGAGGGCGAGGAGGGGCCCGTCGGCGCGGTTCCCCTGGCGGAAGGCGCGGGACAGCAGCATTTCCCTCATCAGCCATTTCACGTCCCATCCCCGCTGCTGGAAGGCGACCGCGAGCCAGTCGAGCAGCTCGGGATGGCTCGGCGGCTGGCCCTGCGAGCCGAGGTCGTGGCTGGTCTTCACCAGGCCGGTGCCGAAGACCTGCTGCCAGAAGCGGTTCACGGTGACGCGGGCGGTGAGGGGATTCTCCGGCGAGACCAGCCAGCGGGCCAGGTCGAGGCGGGTGAGCCGACGGGCGGGCTCCGGGGCGGCGAAGGGGCCGAAGACCGTCGGGATGGCCGGCTCCACCTTCTCCCCGAGCTTGCTGTAGTCCCCCCGCTCCGCCACCCGGGTCTCCAGCGGCTCGGGCAGGTCGGCGTAGACGAAGGTGGTGGGAATGGCCTCGTCGGCGGCGGCGCTGGCGACGCTGGACTCCTCCCAGGCACGGCGGGCGGCGCCGAGGGGGCCGACGGAATCGGCGTGGGCGACGCGGCGGAGGTAGAAGGCGAGCAGGGCCTCGCGGGCGGCGTCGGTGCTTTTCCCGGGTCCGGCCGCCAGGGTCGCGGCGAGCGGCTCGGGCAGGTCGCCGGGACGCTTGTCCCCGTGGCTCTTCCACCACAGCGCGAAGGAGGCGAGCGGGTCCTTCGCCGGGCGGAGGGCGCCCTTCACGATGCAGCGGTCCCAGGCGGCCCTGCCCCCGATCTGCTGCACCGCGACGGAGCCGATCCGGGATCCGGGCGCGAGCTCGAGCGCGGCGGGGTCGAAGGACAGGACGGCCCACTCGCCCGGCGGCGGCATCGGCCCCTGCGAGACGGTGACGGACGCGCCGCGCACGCCCTCCTCCGCGAGGGCCTCGGGATCGCCCCAATAGGCGCGGCGCCCGTTCAGCACGATGGAGAGCGCGCGCGGGGGGCTGAGCGGGTCGGTCCGCACCGAGATCTCGAAGCGGGCGTCCTGCTCCGGCACCGTGAGGGGAATCAGCTCGGGCGCGACGGTCTGCTCGAAGAACTGCCCGTTGCTCTGCTCCAGGACGCGTCGGCCCGAGGGGGCGCCGAACTCGGGCCGGTCGAGCCAGAGGGCGGCGTTGCGCGAGGTGTTGCGGA
>CAYMMC010000730.1:0-1801 GCA_964391125.1 uncultured Akkermansia sp. | reverse complement strand
CCCGCCATTCGCGTCGAGGTCGTCGAACATCGCGCGGAGCGCCGCGTCTGCCCGATCAGCCAGGGAACCTTGCCCAACTTCGTCAAGTGCGCCGGAGCCAAGGCGACCGTCGCGATGGAGCCGGTGCGCGGCGGCTGCCCGAAGCCGACATCGCCCATGCGGACGAATGGAGCGGAGCGACATAGCCTGTCCCGCAGGGCAGCCCGAAGGGGCGAGCGGCGGCGAGCGCAAACGGGCTGCCGCGTGGGAGGCAAGCTCCGCTGGCTGCACGTCTTCTCCACCGCCACCCTGACCTCCCATCACATCGACGCAAAGCGAGGAGGCGAAGGCATGAACCGGATCGGCCCGATCGACCGCTTCAAGGGCCGGCTCGTCCACGACTTCCTCTCCAGCCACTGCCTTTTCGAATGCCTCCACCAACTTTGCGCCGCCCGTCTCTTGCGCGAACTGACCTACCTCAAGGAGCAGATGGACCAGCCCCGGGCCGGGGAGATGACCGCCTTGCTGCTGGAGGCCGAGGATCTCGCCGAACGGGAGCGATCCCGGGCCGAAGGGACCCGGCGGGTCATCGGCGAACGCACCCGCCGGCGCATCGCCGTGCGCCATGCCGAGATCGTCCTCGGGGGATTGGCCCTCGACCCCGAACCGCTCGCCCCGCCTCCGGGAACCCAGGGTCGGATCAAACGGAGCAAGGCGCTCAACCTGCTCATCCGGCTGGAGGAACGCTACGAAGAGATCATGGGCTTCTTCGAGCATGCCTGCCTTTTGACAACAACCAAGCCGAGCGGGATCTGCGCATGATGAAAGTCCGGGAGAAGATCAGCGGGACCTTCCGCAACGGGGACATGCAGCGGCCTTCTGCGACCTGTGCGCCGTGCTCTCCTCGGCCACCAAGCAGGGCCGCGACCTCGTCGACACCATCGTCGAACTGTTGCAGACTCCTCGCCACCTCGGCGAGACGCTTGCGCGCGGGTAACTACGGCTGAATAGTTGCCTCAAAACTACAACCCCAATAGTGCAAGTCCTTTTTTCTCGCCAGAGATCGATTTTTGGGGCTGAATAGTTACCTATTTTTTGAAAATCCCGGTCGCCTCGACGATGAGATTCTCCGCGTTCGAGCCAGGCGCGACCTTGCCCTGGATCACGATCTGATCGAGCTCCTTCAGGCCCTTCACGCCCTTCAGGGGCGCGTTGATCGGTTGCCCGTCGGCACCATTCACCTGCACGGAGAGTCGCGAGGCGGCAATGACTGTTGGCTCGACACAGCAGGCGTCCCACGGCGTCTCACAGGCATCGCCCGGTTCGCGATCACAGGTCATCAAGGTGTCATCGGCAAGCACGAGGGTCGCGAAGTCCTTCGAGAAAGGCTCCATCGCCCCGGCGACGCGGCCGATGACGGTGATCTCGGTGCCGGGCGCGGGATTCTTGCGTGCTTCGATCACCGAGATCGCTCCGGCGGGTTCGGAGGCGACGAAGACCGCCTCGATCCGTGGATCGGCGGGAGCGGCGGTCTCGACGGATTTTTCGCCGCAGGCGGAAAGCGCGAGAGCGAAAACGGTGGAGCTGAGGATCAGGTGCGATTTCATGGTTTGGTATCTTTTGGTTTGGGTTTGATTGGAGTTGGAAAAAGTTCAAGCGGATCGCAGCGCCGAAGGCAACGGAGCACGGAGGCAGCGCAGCGCCGGCGGAAGCGCCCCGAGACTGCCCAACAAAACACCTGTCACCAGGCCCGCAGAGATGACCGGCAAAGGCAGGGCAAGGTGGAAGGCACCGATCGAAAAGGGGATCATCACCCCGTCGA
>CAYMMC010000729.1:0-1807 GCA_964391125.1 uncultured Akkermansia sp. | reverse complement strand
GCGGACGGGGATTTAGTCCCGCTTCGCCGAATGGAGGGGATGGCCGCAAAAAGGCAACGCAGCACAGGCTGCCAGCCCAAGGGCGTCAGGATGGGGGATCGAGGGGATGCGGAACGGGAGGGAGAAACGGCTTCCGCAGCTCCGCTGCTCCGAATGCCGCGAAGCGGTGTGGAGTGCGCCGGTTCCCGGCGCTTTGGACTCGGACGTCGAGTGGGCCGCGAGGGGCTGGAGGAAGCCTCGGGCCTTCTTGCTGGCTCGATCCAAAGCGGCGCGGAGCGCAGCGCTCCAAAGCGCTGGCGCGTCGATCCAAGATCCAGTCCAAATCCAGCCGAGTAGAATCGGGAGTCTGTTGAACAACCCGTCATGACCCTACCAAAAAGCAAAGCCGTCCACGCCCTCGCCACCGGGCTGCTCGTCCTGATGGCGGCGCTCTACGCCCTGGCACGCTCGCTGGAACCGGGCCATTCCGCCTGGGGCTGGGTGCGGGCCTTCGCCGAGGCGGGCATGGTGGGGGCGCTGGCGGACTGGTTCGCGGTGGTCGCCCTGTTCCGCCACCCCCTCGGTCTGCCGATTCCCCACACCGCCATCGTTTCCAAGAGAAAGGATCGGATCGCCGAGAACCTCGCCCGCTTCGTGCAGGAGCATTTCCTGGGGCCGGAGCAGATCGTGGAGCGTCTGGGTCGGCTCCGCGCCGCCGAGCGCTTCGCCGGCTGGCTGGCGGAGCGCGGCCATGCCGAACGGGTCGCGGAGAAGGTCGCCGACGGCCTGCCCGCGCTGCTGGACAAGCTCGACGACCGCCACATGCGGGCCTTCCTGCGCGAAAGCGTGCTCTCGCTCTCCGACAAGGTGCCCGCCGCTCCGCTGGCCGGGCGGCTCGTCGAGATGCTGATGGACAGCGGCCAGCACGAGGCCCTGCTGGACGAGGGGCTGGCCGTCTCCAAGAAGCTGCTCGACGAGAACGAGGACTTCATCGCCGGACGCATCGAGGCCGAGCTGCGCAAGGTCCCCGACCTGCTCGGTCTGAAAAGCCTCCTCGTCCGAAAAGCGGCGGCCCGGATCGTGCGCAACCTGCAGGACGGCGCGGACGAGATCGCCAAGGATCCGGGCCATCCCTTCCGCCGCCGCTTCCACGACAAGCTGGAGGAGGTCGGCCATCGTCTGCGGGAATCCCCCGAATGGCACGAGAAGGCCGAGGACTTGAAGCGGGCCGTGCTGACCAACCCGGCCCTGACCGGCTCCCTCGACGCCCTCTGGGGCGGGGTGAAGGAGGAGCTCGCCGCCCGCCTCGCGGTCGGCCATCCGTCCCGGCTGCGCTCCCGCCTCGCCGACTTCGTGCAGGAGGCCGGGCTGCGACTGCAAGAGGACGCCGAGTTCCAGGAAAAGCTCGACGGCTGGATTCGCGAGGGGGTGGAGTCCCTCGTCCGCAAGCACGGCCACGAGATCGGCGGCATGATCCGCGACACCGTGCGCCGCTGGGACGGGCAGGAGCTGTCCGCGAAGCTGGAGGCGCAGGTCGGGGCCGACCTCCAATACATCCGCATCAACGGCACCCTCGTCGGCGGCCTCGTGGGGCTGGCGCTCCACGGCATCGGGCATGTCCTGTGATGAGAGAAGCCGTGTCCGCCTACAATTCGACTTGGTGCAATGGAAGGGACGGCCGCAAAAAAGCGCCAAGAACACAAAACGGAGCCATGCCCGTCCCATGCTTTTGTGATACGGACTAACGATCGTTTCTGGCACAACAAAGGAAGTTGCGGTGGCTTTGGCAGTGGCATGGGCTTCCAGCCCATGCACCGGTCTGCCACGA
>CAYMMC010000728.1:0-1814 GCA_964391125.1 uncultured Akkermansia sp. | reverse complement strand
GCTTGCCGGCAGATCAGGGGGGCGAGTGGTGTGCCGTCGAGGTCGCAGAGCTCGTGCACCCATGAGGGCCTCACGCTGGTCGGGGCATCGGGGGCGGGTTCCGGCGGCGACGGGTCGATGAGGGCCAAAGCCGTGTCGGTCTCGGTGGCCATCGGCAGGCCGAGGAGGATGCCGAGGTCGAGGGCCGTATCGGTCTCGGTGGCCTGGGTGATGGTCTCCGAGATGCCGGGGATGTCGCCGCCCTCGACCTCCATGGCCGTGTCGGTCTCCGATGCCTGTGGGAGGCCGAGGAGGATGCCCAACTCGTGGGCGCTGTCGGTCTCGGTGGCGGCGTCGATGCCGACGCTGATCCCGAGGCCCTGTGCGGTGTCGGTTTCGGCGGCCTGCGGGATGCCGAGCAGGCGGCCGAGGGTCTGGGCGGTGTCGGTCTCCGACGCCTGGGTGATCTCCTCCGAGATGCCGCCGCCGCCGAGCGTCCCGAATCGCAGAAGGTCGAACGTGTAGCCGGTCTGGTCGGTCTCGATGCCCGCATAGAACGGGCCCGCGATGGCCGTGTTCGCACTCGACAGCAGCGACGAGAACGATGTGCCGCCGTCGGTGGAGTGGACGACCATCACACCTGATGAGTCTGAGAGCAGGCCGATGTGGTGGCCCGCGGAGATGGTGGCGGTGCCGCTGGTCAGCCAAGTGTCGGCCGGGAACTGGCGGAGCGCGATCGACGTTCCGGCGATGCTGACCATGTAGGCGGTCGGGTTGTCGGTCGTCACATCCGACAGGAGCCACAGCGAGTATTCGCCGGACCCGGCTTTCGCCGGGAGGCGCACCACGAACCCGGCGGGCTTCCCAGCGGATGCCGACGCGGAGCACAGCAGCGACCAGCCGGACGACTGCGCCCGCAGCACATTACTCGCCCGGATGAACCCGCCCTCGCCGGACCAGAAAGGCCCGCCGCCCCACAGGCCGCCACCCGGCGGCGGGCCGGAATCTGCGCCCGCCCCCGTGTCGTACGACGGGACGAGCAGTGCGTCGGATGCGACCGGCATCGGTCAGGCGACCGCCTGCAGGTTCTTCCATGGGAACCGCGGCATCCAGTCCCAGATCTCGCGGCCGCCCGTGTACGGGGCGATGTTCATGCCGATGTCGCCGTAGACCTGTACGGCGCCGGCCTGGTCGCGCACAATCAGCCCGTAGTCGCGTGCGGCCTCCACGATCATGCGGAGGATCGGCGGCCCCGCGGGGACGGCGACGGCGGCTGGGAGGCGGAAGCGTGTGCCTTGCGGGATCGGCCCGCCGTAGCCATCCGAGCGGAGAGCGGGCGGCACGGCGTTCGGGGAGCAGATATCGCCGGGCAACGCGAAAGCGAGGGCGTGCGGGATGATCCCAGCGGCCAGTTCGTCGCCGTAGACGACTCCGGCGGCAACCGGCAGGGATGTGGCGGTGGCGCCCCACATCTCGCCGTTCACCGGCTGGATCACCCCTGGATTCTCGGAGGCGTGCTCCACGACGGCGCCCCACTCGGCGGTGATCGTGCTGCCGGAACGGCGCGCCCCCCACAACTCCCAGTAGATGTCGCGGCCCTCGTCGTAGACCGCCACGTGGGCATCCGAGCCGGAGGAGATCACGAGGTTGGGGGGCATCGGCACGCCCGCCTGGAGGCGCTGGTGCAACTGGGTCCAGCGTTTCGAGGAGACGAGTCCCGCCATCCCCATCGGGAAGTCACGGCCGCGGGTCAGGCGGCTGGAGTACGCCTCATGCTGGAACCATGCGTCGTAGTTCCCGGTGCCGCCCGCATTGGGCTTCAACCTGGACATGAT
>CAYMMC010000727.1:0-1826 GCA_964391125.1 uncultured Akkermansia sp. | reverse complement strand
GCTCGCACGGTCTCGTCCTGCGGGGCGGCCTCCGCGAAATCCCAGACGCGGAAGCGCTCGTCCACGAGGAAGGCCGATCCCCGGTCCCCGCAGAGGTGGATTTCGGCGGGATGGCCGGTGGAGGACCAGCAGGCCGTCGAGCCCTGGATGACGCCGCGCGCGCCGCTCTTGAATTCGAGGACGGCCACCGCGGTGTCCTCCACCTCGATCCCGGTGTGGGCGAGGCAGGCGGTCGAGGCCGAGACCGAGACGACGTCGCCGGCGAGGTAGAGGAGCTGGTCGACGAGGTGGATGGACTGGTTCATCAGCGCGCCGCCCCCGTCGAGCGCCCAGGTGCCCCGCCAGGCGCCGGAGTCGTAGTATTCCTGGCTGCGCCACCATTTGACGTAGGCGTCGCAGAGGGTCAGGCGCCCGAAGCGGCCCTCCTCGACCGCCTGCTTGAACTGGTCCATGGCGGGGTGGAAGCGCCGGTTGAAGATCCCGGAGAGGGTCACGCCGGCCTCGTCGCAGGCGGCGATCATCTGGTCGATGCGCTCCGGGGTGATCTCGAGCGGCTTCTCGCAGACGACGTGCTTGCCCGCCTTCGCCGCGGCCAGGGCGGGCTCGAGGTGGGCGCCGCTGGGGGTCGCGATGGTCACGATCTCCAGCTCGGGGTCGGAGAGGAAGGCGTCGAGATCGGTGTAGCCTTTGCCGCCATGCTCGGCGACGAGCCCCTCCACGGCGTCGGCGCGCCGGCCGTAGAAGGAATGCAGCTCGCCTCCCTCCATCGCGAGGATCGCCTTGGCGTGGAAGTTGGCGATCATGCCGGCGCCGATGATTCCGAATTTCATGAGACAGGTATGGGGTTGGTGGGTGAAAGGATGCGACCCTAGCGCCGGACCGCAGGGAAGACAAGGATTCGCGGGGCCGCGGACCCGTCGGGCGGCAAAGCGCCATCGCCGCTTTGTCCGGCCATGTCAAGGAGCTTGCAGAAATCGGTTGAACCGCCGACGCCCCCGGCCACCTTTGCCGGAGCATGGCGGTCCCCTCCGAGCTCCACTCCACTGTCCTCTCCGTCTTCGCGGAGGAAGGCTGGGCCTTCACCGAAGTCGCGGGGCGGGAGGTGGTGCGGGCCGGCTTCGAAGCCCATCACGCCCGCGTCGACCTCCACGTGCAGACCTTCGCGACGCTGGCGGCGGTCTCGGTGGTCGCCGAATCCCCGAGATGCGGCTCCGGTCCGGCGCAGCGCGAACGGCTCGCCGAGCTGGCCATGCGGGTGAACCAGACCCTGACGGTGGGCAATTTCGAGCTCGACTGGGACGCCGCGCGATTGTTCTTCCGGGCGACGAATCTCTTCGCCACGCCGCAGGGCGCCCCCGGCATCGTCCGGGGGCTGGTCCACACCGCCGTCGGCGAGATGGACCGCATCGCCCCCGTCGAGGCGATCCTGCTGCGGGCCGAGGGACCAGAGCTCGCCGCCATCGACCTGCCCGCCCTGCTCCGTCGCGACGATCTCCTGCCCCAGATCCCCGCCCCGGAAGCGGCCCCGTGATGGACGAGGAACTGCCGCTGGGCGACGAAGTCCACGTCCTGAAGGGAGGGCGGCGCCTCGGTCCGTTCACGGTGGAGGACCTCCTCGACGGTCTGGAGTGCGGCGACTTCTCCGAGGACGACCTCTGCCTGCGCGCGGGCGCCGGCGATTGCGAGCGCCTCCGCGACCTGCTCGACTGGGAGGGAGGCGAGGAGGACTGGGACGAGGCGGAAGCGCCGCCCCCGCCGCGCCAGGAGGCGTCCGCCCCCGCCAAGGCCCCGGCGGACCGGCTCCTCTACGCGGGCCATCCCTCCGC
>CAYMMC010000726.1:0-1834 GCA_964391125.1 uncultured Akkermansia sp. | reverse complement strand
CCGGCCCCGTCGGCCCCTCCAAAGGCATCATCGTCGAGGCTCCCAACCTCGGCTGGCGCAACGTCCCCGTCGCGGCGCATCTCGGGCAGGCCTTCGGCGTCCGCACCGTGATCTGCAACGACGTCGACGCCGGGGTCTACGCCGAATACCAGGCCGGGGCCGCCCGGGGCGCGCGCTGCGCCGTCGGGATCTTCCCCGGCACCGGCATCGGCGCGGGCGCGGTCCTGGACGGGCGCCTGGTCCAGGGCTCCAGGCTCTCCTGCATGGAGCTGGGCCACATCCCCCTCTTCCCCGAGACCTCCGGCGGCGGCGAGGACGGCACCACCCTCGAGACCGAGTGCTCGCGCCTCAAGATCGCCGCCGAGGCCGCCCGCGCCGCCTACCGCGGCCAGGCCCCCTACCTGTTGAAGACCTGCGGCACCGACCTTTCCAAGATCACCAGCGGCACCCTCGCCAAGGCCATCGAGGCGGGCGACGTCGAGATCGAGAACATCGTGCGCCGCGCCGCCACCCTGCTCGGCTGCGGCGTCGCCACCGTCGTCCACCTCCTCTCCCCCGACGTCGTCGTCCTCGGCGGCGGCCTCGTCGAGGCCATGCCCAAGCTCTACCTCGAAGCGGTGCGGCAGTCGGCGCACGCGCGGGTGCTGGCGCCCTATCGGAAGACCCTGCGCATCGTCACCGCCCAGCTCGCCGAAGACGCCGGGGCCATGGGCGCGGCGGCCTGGGCGCGGAAGGCGGTGGAGGGGTGAGGGAAATCCCCCGTCCGCCGCTCCGACTCCGATCCCCGATCACGATGCCACTCCCAGCGCCTCGCGCAGGGTCTCGAACTGCTCCTTCTGCTTCGCCAGCACGATCTGCCGCGCCTTCTCGGCCTTGGCCTTGGCGGCGGCGGGATCCTTGGCGATCGCGAGGACGGTCTCGGGGATCCTGGCGATGCGCGCCTCGTCGTCCATGGTGAAAAGCCATTCGTCGAGGCCGATGTCGCGCCACATGAAGGCCTTGTTGGTCTGCTCGTCCCAGCGGCCCACCACGGCGGGGATGCCGTTGGCGATGCACATGATGGGACTGTGCATCTCGTTGCCGAACAGGCCGAGGCTGCGGACGTAGACGCTGAGAGCCTCGTCGGTGAGCCAGAAGCGGTCGCGCCAGACCACCTTCTTCTTCACGTCGTCTGGGAGGGGGTCGTAGAGGACCTCCTTGCCGAGAGGGATCTGGGTCTGGTCCTCGTGGGTGACGAGCACCTTCACCCCCGCCTCGCGCACGAGGCGGACGATGGCCTCGCGGTGGGGGGCGTGGTCGTGCTCCTTCATCTCCTCGCTGCGGGCCAGCTTGGTCTCGTCCACGGCCCGGTCGGGATGCAGCGTCCAGATCGGCGTCCAGCGGTAGCGGGGGATGCAGCAGAGGAACTTGCCCTCCTCCAGCCCGTTCTCCTTCAGGTAGGCGGTGGCGCGCTCCTCGTCGCGCAGCTTCACGATGCCGAAGGCGGTGTCCGGCCCCCAGCCCATCGCGGGCGGCTTCGGGACATCGAGGATGCCGGTGGCGGCCTGGGCGGAGACGCCGTCGCGGAAGTAGACGAACTTCGCGAGCTTCAGCGTCTCAAGGAGCTCCTCGTCCGCGTTGGTCAGCGAAATGCCCATGACGCCGAAGGGCTTGCCGGTCTCCTCGTGCCAGCGCTTGGCGTGGCGCCAGGCGGCGAAGCCGGAGCTCGACCCGTGGAGGAGGAAGTCGCATTCCTCGAAGGCGCGGTCGACGCTCGCCTTGTCGCGGAAAAAGGGCACTTCGGGGAAGTGTTTTTTGAAGAGCGCGTCCGCTCCGTTCTCCATGTTGCTGGTCC
>CAYMMC010000725.1:0-1834 GCA_964391125.1 uncultured Akkermansia sp. | reverse complement strand
AGGGAGAACAACATGCTGCGGCACAGAACGGGGGCGGCCGCCCGGGCCCTCGGCATTCCCGCCGCCTCGGGATTCCACACGAACTTCCAGCAATACGTCGCCCACTACCGGATGCCGCTTTTGGAAAAGGCGACGATGTCCTATCTGCGGCGCATCCACAACCGCTCCTCCTGCACCTTCGTTCCCTCGCCCGACGTGATCGGCCAGCTCGACGCGAGCGGCTTCGAGAACTTGCAGCTGCTGCCGAAGGGGGTCGATACGAAGCGCTTCCACCCGAAGCGGCGCTCCCTGGCCCTGCGCCGGAGCTGGGGTGCCGGGGCGGGGGGCGTCGTCGGGCTCTACGTCGGGCGCATCGCGGTGGAGAAGAACCTGCCGCTCGTCGTCGAGACCTTCCAGGCGATTCGCCGGCGCATCCCCGACTTCAGGGGCGTGTTCGTCGGAGACGGGCCCAAGCTCGAGGAGCTGAAGCGGGAGCATCCCGAGTTCGTCTACGCCGGCGTTCTCCGGGGCGACGCCCTCGCCGAGCATTACGCCTCGGCCGACCTGTTCATCTTTCCCAGCGTCACCGAGACCTTCGGCAACGTCACGCTCGAGGCGATGGCCAGCGGCCTCGCCGTGGTCGCCTACGACTACGCGGCGGCGCGGCAGCACATCGTCAGCGGCGTCAACGGCTTCACCGCCCCCTTCGACGACCGGGGAGCCTACCTCGAACTCGCCTCGTCCGTCGCCTCGCGCGATCTCGCGGAGCTGCGCGGGCAAGCCCGCGCCTCCGCCCGCAAAGTGCGGTGGAAGAAGGTCGTGAAGCGCTTCGAGCGCCAGTTGGGCGATCTCGTCGAGGGCGTACGACCAGGGAGCGACCCGATCGCGCCCGAACCGGCCCGGCGAGGACGCCACCTCATCCCATGACCGCCCCCCTCCGATGAAAGCGAACGACAAACGCCACGACTACCACGCCATCTTCCTCTCCGACATCCACCTCGGGACGAAGGACAGCAAATGCGAGGAGGTCATCGCCTTCCTCAAGGCCACGACTTGCCGGAAGCTGATCCTGAACGGCGACATCGTCGATGGCTGGGCTCTGCGCGGCGGCGGTCGCTGGCTGCCGACGCATACCAAGTTCGTCCGCACGGTGCTGAAGAAGATGGAGAAGCAGGGGACCGAGGTGATCTACCTGCGCGGCAACCACGACGACATCCTGGAGCGCTTCCTGCCCGTCTGCTTCGGCAACCTCCGCATCGTCGACGAGTACGTCCACGAGACCCCGCGGGGCGACTACCTCGTCGTCCATGGCGACGGCTTCGACCGCGTCACCACCAGCCACCGCTGGGTCGCGGTGGCCGGGGCCAAGGGCTACGAATTGCTGCTCGGCGTCAACCGGCTCTACAACCGGTGGCGCGCCTTCCGGGGCAGGGAATACTATTCGCTCAGCAAGACGATCAAGGCCAAGGTGAAGTCCGCCGTGAGCTTCGTGGACCGCTACGAGGACCAACTCAAGGAGCTGGCCGCAGTTCGCGGTTGTCGCGGCATCATTTGCGGGCATATTCATACGCCTGCGGACAAGCAGCTCGACAACGGGATCCACTACCTGAATTCCGGCGACTGGGTCGAATCCCTTACCGCCATCGTCGAGAGGCAGCCGGGCGATTTCGAACTGATGCACTACCGCGACTACATGGAACGCGAGGACCTGCACGGAGCCATCCGGCGGCGCGAGAGCGATTTCGCCGAGATCGAGCAGCCCTCCGCCCGCCTCGCCGGATTGACTTCCGTCTGATGCGGCAAGGGGTGGCAACTCCATCCGGCGCCGCACTTCCACCCGACCAATGACCGACTC
>CAYMMC010000724.1:0-1838 GCA_964391125.1 uncultured Akkermansia sp. | reverse complement strand
GGAGTATCGATCACATTCAGGCGATGGTCATTCCAAAAGCAACTTGTCGCAGCCGATTGAATCGTGATGCCGCGCTCGGCTTCTTGATCCATGAAGTCCATCGTCGCCGTGCCGTCGTGGGTGTCGCCCAGCTTGTGGATCTTGCCGGTGAGCTTGAGAATCCGCTCGGTGGTGGTGGTCTTTCCGGCATCGACGTGCGCGAAAATGCCGATGTTTCTGTATTTGGAGAGGTCTGTCATCTGCCTGGGGTGGTGGGATCGAACCGAATTTTGGGAGCGGGTATAGTTGTGCAAAGCCGAGCGATGGCAACTCGGAATTCGGAATTGGGGAGATTATTCTTGACGGCGGGGCGGTTTTTCGGGTGTTTCGCGCCTGCCGTCCGGGGGCGTCGGTTGCTCAGGGCTCGGGGGAGGGGCATCCCCGCAGCCAGGCGTAGACCGCGTCGCCGATCTGTCGGTAGCCCGCCGGAGAGGGATGGACGCCGTTGTTCTGCCGGACCACCTCGGCCTCGGCATGGGCGTGCGCCGCGACGGTCGCCGAGGGGAAGCCGTGGACCGGATCGAGATTGAGATGGGCGGCGACGAGGTCGATCCCGGCGTCCTCGCGTCCCGCGAAGGTCTCCGTCATCCGCTCGACGAGGCGGTGGCGGTTGCGGAGGTATTGCCAGCGGGTCTGGCCGCTGCCGTAGCTCGCCCCGAAGGCGTCCTGGCTCGCGGCGGGCGGCATGGGCAGGAGGAGTCCGACGCGGGTCGCGGGGCCGGCCCGCCGGATCTCGGCGAGGAGCGTCTCGGTGTGCTGGACGAAGCGGTCGATGCGCTCCTCGATGGTCTCGTCGGTGGCGCTGAAGGTGTCGTTGCAGCCGAGGAGCAGGGTGACGAAGTCGGGCGCGGCGCCGTCGTTGAACTCTCCGTAGTAGCGGGCGAGATCGAGCTCGGGCTCGTCGGCCTCGCCGTCCCGGTAGAGGAAGGGGCTGCCGCATTCCTTGGCCGGGCCGCCCCGCGCTTTGCCGGTGAAGTGGGTGGCGAAGCGCTCCGCCGTCCAGCCGCCGTAGCCTTCGTGGCGGACCTCGCCGAGGGGCTTGCCCTCCTCCGCGCCCGGCCCCCGCGTGCCGACGAGGGTCAGCGGCCAGGCGTCCTCCCGCGCCAGCTCCAGAATCCGCGTGGGATAGACCGAGGCGGCGGTGAGGCTGTCGCCGATGATGAGCAGGCTGACGGGGGCCGCGCCGTCGCCGGACGTCCTCGGATGCACGCGCACGACGCTGGAGGCGCTGGCGACCACCGCGTTGCGTCCGTCGCGGAGCTCGAGGCGGAAGGCGTGGTCGCCGGCCTCTTCGGCCTTCGGCGTCCAGGTCCAGCGCTCGTTCTGCTGGGCGCCCTTCGCGCAGACGACGTCGGGGACGACGCCGCGGGAGTCGGGGAGGAGAAAGGCGTTGTCGAAATAGACGTTCGTCTCGAGACCCGCCAGCGCGTGGATCACCGGCGGCAGGATCAGCCGCGCCTCGCCGGGAGAGCCCGCGTCCTCGCCGCGAAGGGAAAGGGAGGCGAGCAGGAGGAGCAGGGCGGGAAGAGGGCGGGGCATGGCGGGATTCTGGCAAGGGGACGGAGGATGTGCAAGGGGCGAAATCGGTCTGTGCCATTTGCATCGGGGTGGGATGGGGTGCGGGATATGGAGTGCGGCGCTCCGCGCCGCTTTGGATCGAGTCCGGCAAGAAGGCCCGAGACTTCCCCCGTCCCTCGCCGCTCCCACGACATCCGAATCCAAAGCGCCGGGAACCGGCGCACTCCATGGCGCTCCGCGACGTTCGGGGGGGCGAAACCGGACATCCGCAGCCCGGAATT
>CAYMMC010000723.1:0-1843 GCA_964391125.1 uncultured Akkermansia sp. | reverse complement strand
GAGTCCCACTAGCCCTCGAACGTCCCGTCCGGGGCGCGGCGACACGGCTGCACGTCCCGCACCGCCTCCCGGTTCAGCCGCCCGTAGATGTGCGGATAGCGCTCCGCCGCGTCGTCATACCGCCAGGGCGCCCGCACGGCGTCCAGGTCGACCGCCACGCGGAGGTAGGGGCGCGGGTCGGCCCGGTAGTAGCGGTTCGCGGTCTCCACCACGCCATCCAGCCCGTCCGTGCAGTGGATGAAGCCCTCCGCGGCGACCGAGGCAGGCTCGTAGTCCTCGCCCTCGTCCGGCCAGTCCTCCGCGGCCACCAGGTGGTAGGTCAGGCGCATTGCGACAATCGCTCCTCTCCGGGGAGCCTATACTGATCGATAGTGAGTCGGCTTCCCGTGGGACACACGGACACACGGGGCCGGCGCGGGGTCGCCTCGGGACGCACGCCCGCCCGAGGGGTACCGAGAGGAGCGCGCATCATGCCGCGAGCCATCTGGCGTGGCGCGATCTCGTTCGGGATGGTCTCGATCCCGGTCAAGCTCTACTCCGCCACGGAGAGCAAGGACGTCTCCTTCCGGCAACTCGCCGGCGAGGACCTGAAGCCGATCAAGTACCTGCGGTGGTCGCCCACGCTCGACCGCGAGGTCGAGTACGGGGAGATCAAGAAGGGCTACGAGTACGCCAAGGACCAGTTCGTGGTCCTGGAGGACGAGGACTTCGAGAACCTACCCGTCCCCTCCAAGCACACCATCGCCATCACCCAGTTCGTGCAGGCCGAGGAGATCGACCCGATCTTCTACGAGAAGCCGTACTACCTGGACCCGGACGACGCCGGCAAGAAGCCCTACACCCTGCTCCTCAGAGCGCTGGAGGAGAAGGACCTGGTCGCCATCGGCAAACTCGCGCTGCGCCAGAAGGAGCAACTCGTCGCCATCCGCCCCCAGGAAGGGCACCTCACCGTCGAGATGCTCCTCTACCCGGACGAGGTGCGCCCCTACGAGGGTACGGACGTGTCGGACATCGACGTCTCCAAGGAGGAGATGAAGATGGCCTTCGCCCTCATCGACATGCTCCACGAGCCCTTCGACCCGGAGCGGTACAAGGACGAGTACCGCGAAGTGCTGATGGACATGATCACGGCGAAACTCGAGGGCGGCGAGGTGGTCATGGCCGCCGAGGAGGAGCGCCCGGCGCAGACGGTGGACCTGATGGCCGCCCTCCGCGCCTCCATCGAGGCCACCAAGGCGCGCAAGGCCGGCGCCAACGGCGCGAAGGCCGAGGCGGCGGCGGAGACCTCCGAGGAGGACGAAGAGCCCGCGGAGGCGGAGGAGGCCGAGGAGGCGCCGAAGAAGGGACGCAAGTCCGGCGCCAAGGCCTCCACCGGCGGCTCACGCTCCCGCAAGAAGACGCCCGCCCGCTAGCGGGCGAGTCCGCCTCCCGCAGGCACGATGCCGGCACGACGCTCCAGGAAGGCCCCTCCGCCCGCCGAGGGCGCCGCCTCGGGCAGCCTCGACCGCTACGAGTCGATGCGCGACTTCTCGCGCACGCCGGAGCCCGCGCCCAGCCCCGCTCGAGGCGACGACGAGGGCGACCCGCGTTCGCCGCTCACGTTCGTGGTGCAGAAGCACCGCGCCACCCGCCTGCACTACGACCTGCGCTTCGAGGTGGACGGCGCCATGCCCTCCTTCCCCATCCCGCGCGGGCCCTCCACCGACCCGAAGGAGAAGCGCCTGGCGGTGCAGACGGAGGACCACCCCCTCGACTACGCAGTGTTCGAGGGGCTGATCCCGAAGGGGGAGTACGGCGCCGGCGAGGTCATCGTCTGGGACCGCGGCACCTACTCGCCCGACGA
>CAYMMC010000722.1:0-1851 GCA_964391125.1 uncultured Akkermansia sp. | reverse complement strand
GGATTTCGCTCCCGAGGAATCGGGGAACCGCTGGGTCGGGATGTTCGGCAGCGGCAACCAGGTCGACCGTTGCGATCTGTCGGGAAAGAAGAACAAGGGCGCCACGCTCGTCGTCTGGCTGGGGGAGGCGGATCCCGGCGGCCATCGGATTTTGTCGAACAAGTTTGGCCCCCGTCCCCGCCTTGGCCAAAACGGAGGCGAGACCATCCGCATCGGCGACAGCAAGACGGCGGGAATGCGGGCCAATTGTCTCGTCGAAGGAAACCAATTCGGCCAATGCGACGGAGAGGTCGAGTGCATTTCCAACAAATCCTGCGGCAACATCTACCGGCGCAATGCCTTCGTGGGAACCCAGGGCACCCTGACCTTGCGGCACGGGAACGATTGCCTCGTCGAGGGGAATGTGTTTTTGGGTGGCGGGAGGAGCGGAACCGGCGGAGTCCGGGTGATCGGGCGAGGGCATCGGATCGTGGGGAATGCCTTCTTCAGTCTCAAGGGCGACGGTTTCCGCAGCGCCATCTGCCTCGTCAACGGCATTCCCGACAGCCCCGCCCACGGCTATCATCAGGTCGTCGATGTGGAGATCCGGGACAACCTCGTCGCCGATTGCAAGGAGGCCATCCTGATCGGCTACAACGATGTGGAGGAGGCGACCCTCGCCCCGCGCGGACTTCGGTTCGAGGGCAACCAAGTCATCGCCCTCGAGGGGAGGTCGGCGCTCCGCGTGGAACGCGCTCCTGCGGAGGTGGTTTGGAAAGGGAACCGGATCGAAGGAGAGCTCGCCGGCATCGAGGAAGCCGAGGGAATGCGCGGGGCGAAGCTCGGACCTCCCATTCTTCCTTGGATTCCCAATGGCAGTGATGCCGGAATCACTTGGTCTCCCTAGGGCGGACGCTCACCCTCCCATCGCTTCGCGCATCAGGGCGGTGCTGGCGTTGCCGCCGCTGAGGATGCAGGCGACGCGTCTTCCGCGCCAGGCTTCCGGCTGCTGCTTCAGGGCGGCCCAGGCGAGGGCGCCGGCGCCTTCCGCGAGGTTGTGGGTGCCGCGCAGCAGGTCGCCCATCGCGGCGAGGGCCTCGTCGTCGTTCACGAGGACGACGTCTCGGGCGTGGCGGCGGACGAGGGCAAGGGCCTCGGGATTCGGCGTCTTGCAGGCGACGCCCTCGGCGACGCGGGTGCGGCTCGGCTCCTCGACGAGCGTTCCCTGATGGAAGGACAAGGCGCAGGCCGGGGCCTGCGCCGAGACGACGCCGATCAGATCCGTCTTCAGTCCGAGCGACTCCCTCGTGGCGGCCAGTCCGCAGAAGCCGGACCCGAGCCCGATGGGCACGAAGACGGCGTCGAGGCCGGGGACGGCGCGGAAGAGCTCCAGGGCGTAGGTGGCGACGCCCCGGACCAGCCAAGGATGGAAGGAGGGCACGGGGTGGAGCCCCTCCCGGGCGGCCAACTCGCGGGAGAACTCCAGCGCCTCCTGGAATTCGCCGCCCTGCTCGACCACCTCCGCCCCGAGCGAGCGCATCGCGGCGTTCTTTTCGGGATTGTTCCCCTCCGGCACGACGATGACGGCCCGGAGGCGGTGCTCCCGGGCGGCGTAGGCGATGGACTGGCCGTGGTTGCCGGTGGTCGCGGCGATGACGCCGGGCACGCCAGGCTCGCGGCGCTTCAGCTCGTCGAGATAGACCAGCCCGCCGCGGATCTTGAAAGCGCCGACGGGAGTGTGGTTCTCGTGTTTGATCCAGATTTCGGCGCCGAGGCCGGCTTCCAGCAGGGGCCAGCGGTAGGCCGGCGTCGGCGCGACGTGCGGGCGGATCCGCGCGGCGGCCTCTTCGATCTCGGCGAGGGAGGGGAGAG
>CAYMMC010000721.1:0-1859 GCA_964391125.1 uncultured Akkermansia sp. | reverse complement strand
TGGTCGAGGGCGGCGTGGAGCAGGTCGGAAACGGTGAGCACGCCGACCGGCGTATCGCCCTTGACGAGCAGTACAGGGCCTGCGGCCGCGCTCTCATCGCGGCAGGCCGCGAGTTCAAGGAGGGAGAGGACGTTCGTGCCGTCCGCGGGAGCGGTTGCGCAGGGGCGTGCGACCATGCCGAGGGAGCAGGACGCCCTGGCGTCGCTTGCGGCCCTGAGGAGTTGATCTCGCGCGCACCAGCCGACGAGCCGGCCGTCCTCGGTGACGGCGACTCCCGGCACGCCGGGATCGCGTAGCACCTGCCTCGCGGCCTGGGAGACGCGGTCGGAACCGTCGAGGGCGACGACGGCACGGCCGTAGGCGTCGGCGTTGAGTTCGCTCGGGTCGCAGGAGTGCCCTGCGTCGGTGCCCTGGCGAGCGTTGCGCATGGCTTCGAGGACGCCGGGGTCGAGCGACTGGCGCGGCTCTCCCGGGCGTCCCAGGAAGTATCCCTGCCCGACGCCGACGCCGAGTTCCATGAGTGAGGCGACCTCGGAGGCTTCTTCGATGCCCTCGGCGACGATCTGGACGCCGCTCAGGCGACCGAAGTGGAGCATGAACCGGATGAGGTTCTGGCGGATACGGTCGCGGTCGACGGAGGCGACGAGTTCGCGGTCGAGTTTGAGCCAGTTGGGCCTGAGGAGCATGATGCGGCTGAGGCCGCTGGTTCCCGCGCCGACGTCGTCGATGGCGAGTTGGAAGCCGTGGTCCTTGACGCGGTGGGCCTGTTCGAGGAGGTCGCTGGCGAAGGGCGCCTCGGATCGTTCGGTGATTTCGAGCACGACGCGTCCCGGCGCGATGCCGCCGGCGTGCATGAGTTCGTCGCGCACGGTGTCGGCGAAGCGGGAATCGCCGAAGACCTGCGGGGAGCAGTTCATGAAGAGGAGGACGCCGGCCTTCCACGACGAGGCCGCCCGGAGCGCGGCGAGTCGTGCGACGCGCTCGACGTCCCAGAGTCGATCCGCCGCGGCTGCGGCGTCGAAGAGTTCGCCGGCGTTCGCAAAGCCGGATTCCGGCCTCGGGCGGCAGAGGGCTTCAAGCCCGAGAACGATGCCGCGGCGCAGGTCCACGATTGGCTGGAACGCGGCGTTCACGAGGCCTTCGCGAACGAGGCGGTCCAGCCGCTGCGGGCTGTCATCGGGCGACTTTTCGGACTGTGCGCTGTTCTTCGCAGGGTGGGGCATCGGTCTGGTGCTCCACTCGCCGGCTGCCGGGCCGGTCGATCGGGAGCATCATCGACGCAAGCCCCCCCTCGCTCAGGGCAGAGCGCGGAGCCGGCCGATCGACCTGGACGGATGCGCCGACAGGGGAGGCTGGTCTGCGGGTTCTCGGGCAGCGGGGAGGCGGGGTGGCCGCGGTGAGCCGGGAGTCGGTCGCGGCCGGGGGGAAGATCAGTCGAAGCGGAAGACGCCCTTGCGGTAGCCGTAGACGTAGGCGACGACGGTGGTGAGGAGGAAGAACATGATGCGGCCGAGCCAGAGGGCGGATTCTTCGGAGCCGGGTTCGAGGCCGCGGAAGGTGGTGGCCCAAGGATAGAGGAAGACGATTTCGACGTCGAAGACGAGGAAGACCATGGCGATGAGGTAGAAGCGGACGTTGAAGCGCTTTCGGGCGGTGCCGACGGGGTTCATGCCGGACTCGTAGGTCATGCCCTTGGTGCGACCCTTGCGGGCGGGGCCGATGAGCATGGTGAGGACGACGTTCGCGACGGCGAAGGTGACGGCCATGAGGAGGATGATGCCGACCGGGAGGTAGGGCGCGAGGCCGTCGTTGGCGAGTGTGGGGGCCATGAGGGCGGGACTATAGCCGAGGGGGCGCCG
>CAYMMC010000720.1:0-1860 GCA_964391125.1 uncultured Akkermansia sp. | reverse complement strand
CGCCGGCGCAGACCTTGAGCCGGGTGGTCGCGTCGGTGCGCACGAGGTCGACGACGACACGCACCTCGCCGCCGCGGATGAGCTCCACGGCGTCGTGATCGAGCACCAGGTCGATGCTCGGAGCCGGCGCGCAGGCGGCCAGCAGCGAGACGGCGCACCAGGCCGTCAGGCCGATCGCGCGGGCGCGCTTCGTCGTGGGGCACGGATGAGCCATGGCGTTCCTCCGGGCGACGGGGCGAACGAGGCGGCGCCGGACCGAAGCGGAATACAAGAGGCTCCTGCTGGAGGGCATCGAGATCGTGCCCTTCCGGTCTCCCGGCGGGCCGGACGCGGAAGGGGACGGCGAGGCTTCCCGCTCCGTCGGCGGGGAATGGACCCGGCACGAAGTCGGCCGGGGCATCGAGCTGCACCTCCGCGCCGACCGCCCGCCGTTGAACGAGGAGGAGCTGGAAGGCGTGATCGAATCCCTACGGATCGCGCTGAAGGAGGATCGCGACCGGCGCTGAAGGGGAGCCGGCAGGGGGCGGCGGATGGGCTTGCCGCGAGGCAAGGGGAAGGAGCCCAACGCGGCTGGCTACGCTTCATCCCGATCCTCGGGCCGATCCTCGAGATAGCGCCCCGGCCGGGCCATCATCCATCCGCCGGCGATCATCGGAACCGCCGTGGCGACGTAGACCCAGAGCGGCGCGGTCCAAGCGCCCGTGCTCGCGTAGAGCCAGCCGCCCAGCAGGGGGCCCAGCGTGCCGGCGAAGTAGCCGATGCCCATGGCGAAGCCGGCCAGGGCGGCGGAGCCGCCCGGGGTGCGGGTGCGCAGGTTGAACATGGCGATGGCGAGCGGGAAGGCGCCGCCCGCCAGACCGGCGACCAGGCTCCAGAGCCAGGCGGGGCCCGCCCCGGCGATCAGGCCGAGATAGCCGAGCGGACCGGCCGCGGCGAGGAGCACGGCCAGGGGCGTCGGATTTTTCAGCCGGTTGGCGACGATGGGCGTGACGAGCGCCATCGGCAGGGTCATGAAGGTGTAGACCGAGAAGGCCAGGCCCGCGGCATTGCGGTCCAGCCCCCAACGCTCCTGGAGAATGGTGGGCAGCCAGGCCAGCATCGCGTAGATGTTCAGCGAGGCCATCGCGTAGAACAGCGCGGTGCCGATGGAGACGCGATGCGTGGCCAGATGGGCGAAGCCCGGTCCGGCCGAGGCCGGCGGAGACGCGGACGCCTCGCCGTCGGCGGCGGACCCGCCGCGCCGCATCGCCGCCAGTTGGACGGCCCAGGGGAGCATCGCGAGCAGCGACACGAAGCCCCACGAGGCCAGCGAAGCCCTCCAGCCGAAGGCGTTGGCCACGGGGATGGCCGTCATGGCGGGCAGGGTCGCGCCGGCCTGCATCAGCAAGGCGAAGACGGTCACCATGGCGGACTGCCGGTCGGGAAAGTAATGCTTCACCAAGGGCGCGCCCACCACGTTGCCCAGGCCCATGCCGAACAGCGCCAGGCCGCTCAGACCGATGAACAGGCCGGCGTGGTCGACGAAAGGGCGGAGCAGAGTCCCCGCCGCCGCCAGAGCCACCGCGAGGAGCGCGGCGCCTTCGAGTCCGAACCTCCTCACCACGAGCGACGCGGCGAAGCCCGCCACGCCGAAGCCCAGGGTGGGGAGCATCCCGATCAGGGTCGCGCCCGCCGTGCCGATGCCCAGCGCGGCGCGGACGTCGCCGAGGAGCGGGGAAAGCCCGGTCACCGCATGCCGCAGGCCGATGCCCAACTCGCAGCCCATCCTCCTGTCTCGGCCGCCGCAACCGAGGCGGCGCCGGCGAAAGCCGAGATCCCGTTTCAGACGTCTTCGTTAGGCACGGCCAGATTGGAAGAACC
>CAYMMC010000719.1:0-1877 GCA_964391125.1 uncultured Akkermansia sp. | reverse complement strand
TAAGTTTTTCAGCCTTCAGCGGGCGGCCAACGGGCAGCGATCGGCATTCGGACTTCGAGTGGCGATGTCTATCCCGACGGAAATCGCTGGTCCACCAGCATCGTCTTCAACCACAACCGGGGCCGTCGCATCCGCGTCAGCGCCACCTCCGGCAACTGTCCCCGCTTCGACCTCAACCCCGGCGCCGGCCAACCGTGGAGCGAGCGCGACGACCGAGGCGGTCGGCCCTACGGACGCCAACCCGCCCTCCTCCTGTAGGGCAAGCGCTCCGCTTTCCGCCCGAACGCCCGAACGCCCCGCTCAGGATTCCGGATCCGCCGCAGGCGCGGGAGCCCCGGACGCCTCCCCTCCCCCGGCGCCGAGGCGGACGGGGGCCTCGCGATCCGCCGCGATGCGGAAGCCGGTGAGGTAGTTCTGGTCCGAGGCGCTCTCCGCCGCGCGGCGCGCGACGAGCTCGAATCCCGAAGTGGTGCTGAAGGAGGCGCCCCGCTTCAGGGGGACGCGCCGGTCGGGAAAATCCGGGTGGACGCCCCAGGTGGCGGTCCACTCGCTCACGTTCCCCGCCATGCCGACGACGCCGTAGCGGCTTTCGTCGGCGGCGATGGCGTCGACCGGATTCCAATACTTGTAGCCGTCGAGACTTCCGGCGGGGGCGCCGTCCTTGCTCTCGTGGTCGAGGCCGCTGTTGAAGTTTCCCGCCTCCAGCGAGTCGCCCCAAGGATAGACGCTGCCGCTGCGACCCCGGGCGGCCTTCTCCCACTCCTCCTCCGTCGGCAGCCGGCCGCCCCGCCACGCCGCGTAGGCATGGGCGTCCCAAAAATCGACGCCGACGACCGGACAGCTCGGATCGAGCTCTCCGCCGCGGAAGGTCCCGCCCTTCATCGCGGCGGCATGGTACTGCGCCCACTTCTCCGGTTCGTAGGAGGTCTTCTCCGGCGGCTCCTCGGGATGCTTGATCCGCTCTCGCAGCCCGGGACGGGCGGCCAGGTCGGAGAGAAAGGCGGCATACTCGGCGATGGTGACCTCGTAGCGCCCGATCCAGAACTCGGGCAGCTCGACTTCCTCGCCGTTCTGGAAGGGGAAGGTCCCGGCGGGGATCTTGATGAAGGTCTCCAGGTCGCGGACTTCGGGCTTCGCCCCCAGCACGAAGATGGCCACCGCGCTCGCCGCGACGATCAGCGCGCCCACGAGGGTGCCGACGACGAGGGCGGTGCGGTTCGTCTCCTTCTCGTTGATCTTGACGAGTTCGGCGTTCGAGAGCCCCTCCTTGGGATCGGCGGGGTTCAGGCTCCGGCGGAGGCCGTCCAGAGAGTGGATCGCGTCGATCCGGTCCGTGCCGAGACGCTCGACGAGGGAGAAGAGGGCGGGGTCGGTCGCCGACTTCTTCAGGAACGGGCGGACGGCCTCGGCGAGGAGCTGCATCTGGCGGCGCTCCTCCTCGGGCGAGAGCGGCGCCCCCCGTCCCCGCACCGGGTTGGCGATGCGGGGCTCGCTCCCCTTCACGATCAGGATGCTCGGCGCCGAGATGAGGCGGTGCGACATGCCCTGGTCGCGCAAGTAGATCAGGGCGCCGGAGGCAGCGGCGAGCGTTTTCCAGAGCACTGCGGAGTCCAGCTCGGCGCGCCGTCTCGCCAGATCCGCGAGACTGGGGGCATCGACCAGCTCGAGGGTGTAGAAGTTCACCCCCATTTCCTGGTCGCATTCGTAGACCAGCGAGATCGCCGGATGGTTCACCGAGGCGCGCGCGCTCGCCTCGTCCACGAAGCCCTGCACCCAGCGGATGTCCTTGCGGTGCTTCCGGTAGAGGATCTTGAGGGCGACGTGGCGGCCGATCGAAGTCTGCTCGGCCTCGTAGAGGGCGAAATTGTCGTCGCGCT
>CAYMMC010000718.1:0-1878 GCA_964391125.1 uncultured Akkermansia sp. | reverse complement strand
AGTCGGGTCAGGGTGGCCTTGAGCTCCAGCGGCTTGCCCCGTTCCATGGCGTAGGCGCTTTTGTCGACGGTCAGGGCGAAGTCCGGCGTCGGCGCGGCGGCGGAGAGGCGGTAGCGCATCCCCTCGCCGGAGCGACCGAAGCGGTCGGCCACCTCGACGAGGTAGTCGCCGTCGGCGGCGACGGTCCAGAGATATTCGGGATCGGCGGACCGGTTGGTGTCGTCCTCCCTGCGGATTTCGGAGCCGTCGGCTTTCAGGATCCGCAACACCGGGTCGATGGGGAAGCCGAGGGCGCGTCCTTCGACCCGGACGAGCAGCCTGTCGCCCTTCTTCGCCGTCACGGAGTAGCGCTTGGGCGTGTTCGGATCCTTCAGGCTGCCGACGAGGGGCGTGCCGGGGACAAGGGCGGCGCCGGGGCTGTCGGGCCCGAGATCGGCGGGGAGGAGGCGGGCTGGCAGATCCTCGCGCTTCAGGGCGAGGTGGAGCCGGTAGCGGGCGTTCTTCGATCCGACGTAGGCCACGCTGACGGCGGGGGGATGTGAAAAGCCGGCGAGGGCGAGCAGGTAGTCGCCGGGTTCCTTGGCGGTGAAGACGAGCATCGGGTCCAGATTTGTGGCGCCGTCGTGGGCAAGCTCGAGGCGATGGCCCGCAGCGTCGTGGAGATGGAGGGCGGGATCGACCATGGACCGCAAGCCGTAGGCCTCGACCAGGGCGAAGAGGGTCTCCCCCTTCTCCAGCCGGAGACGCCAGGCGTCCAGTTCCCCGCCGGTGGAGAGGGTGCCGTTGACGACGCAGGGCAGCTTCGCCCGGTCGACGGGGGCGGCGCCCCCGAGGGCGCTGCCGTCCTTCTCCTCCTCCAGCAGTTCCGTTCCCGTGCCGACGACGAAGATGACGGGGGCGCTCGCGCCTTCGGCGTTGTGGGCGCGCAGCAGCACGGGACCGGCGGGGGCGGACGCCTCGATCTTGAGCTTGCCGGCGCCGGGCTTTTCCGGATCGGGGACGAAGGAGAAGCCCTTCTCCGAGAACCAGATCGAACAGGGCCAGGGGTCGAATTTCCCCGACAGGACCAGTTCGACCTCCCCGCCCCGCTTTCCGCCGGGAGGGAAGACCGATTCCAGCGTCGGCGGAGCTGCGGCGGCGAGGCCGGGCAGAGCGGCGAGCGCGAGGACGATGGCGGGTCCGCGCTTCACGGGGATCAGGCAAAGATCTCTTTGATGAGGCGACCCTTGTTGACGAGCTGGATGGGCCGGTCGTTGGTGTCCATGAGGACGGCGGAAGGATCGACGCCCATCTTCGTGTAGAGGCTCGCGGCGAAATCCTCGGGCGAGTAGATGCTGTCGTTGGCGTAGTAGCCCTTGACGTCGGTGCCGCCGACGATCTGCCCGCCGGGGACGCCGGCGCCGGCCATCAGCACGCTCATGGCGAAGGACCAGTGGTCGCGCCCCCCGTCCTTGTTGATCTTCGGGGTGCGGCCGAATTCGCCCAGCATGACGACCAAGGTGTTTTCCAACGAGCCCCGGGCGGCGAGGTCCTGGATCAGGGCGCTGACGCCGGTGTCGATGCGCTCGGCCTTGCTCTTCTTGTAGTTCGCGAAGAGCGTGCGGTGGTCGTCCCAGCCGCCGTTGTAGACGGTGACGAAGGGGACGCCGACCTCGGTGAGGCGGCGGGCCAGAAGGAGGCGCTGTCCGAAGTCGTTGCGACCGTATTGCTCGCGCACCTTCTCGGGCTCGAGGGAGATGTCGAAGGCCTTCTGGGCCTCCTCGGAGGTGACCAGATCGAAGGCCCGGGCGTAGTAGTCGTCGAAGGCGGAGGCGGGATCCTCGGCCGCCGCGTCGGCGATGCGCCGCATCGTGTCGAGGGAGCGGCGCAGCTCGACCC
>CAYMMC010000717.1:0-1880 GCA_964391125.1 uncultured Akkermansia sp. | reverse complement strand
ACGCCGTAGAGGCCCGAGAGGATGCGCAGATGCGACTGGGCGAAACGGTAATCGTCCGCGCCGTAGTCCCCGAGGGAGAAGCCGGTGTAGACGTCGCCTTTGAACGCAAAGATCGCGGCCCGGGCCCGGTCCTCGTCGAAGGGGAGGCGCCACTCGCGGTAGCGCCTCCAATTCAGGTCGGCGAGGGCGGGGCTGATGCCCATGAGGGATTCCAGCTCGGGACGCGACAGACGCCGCAGCACCGAGATCAATTCGGCGGATTCCTCCAGTCGGGCCGCCTGGGTGGGACGGTGCCGCGGCAGGGAGGATTCGAAGTCGAGAGTCTTGGCGGGGGAGATGACGGCGAGCATCGCGAAGAGGGCGGAACAGTAAGGGAGCGACGGGAAAAGCTCAACCAACGAGGCTCGAAAGAGCAAGATGATGGGAATCGGTTTCAAAAATTTAAACAAATTATTTTCAATTTTTTAAAAATTGTTAATAATATGGAAATCTTACCCATGACCGATCCGCTGCCGTCCGTCTCCGCTGCCTACGCCGTGTTCTTCCTGGCTTCCTTGGGCGTGCTGTTTCTGATCCTTTGCGTGAAGACGCCGGAGATGTGGCGCTCCTGGAGGCGCTTCTTCCGCCAGATGGTCGCCCGCCGGACCCGCAAGGCGCGGATGCTGGCCGATGCGGAGAAGCTGATGGCCGAGGCGCGGCGGCTGGAGGGCGTCTATTGCTTCGAGCGCGTCGAGCCCCACGCCTCTCCGGCCCATTGGTTCGACGATCGGGAAGCTCGAGGTGCGGCCCCCGTCTCCGAAGGGGAGCCCTCGGACTCCGCTGTCGTCGGCATGGCGAGGTGAGGGGGCGGGGAAAAGGCCTCGGCACCTCCGCCTCTCGATCAGGCCGGATCGGCGAGGACGAGGCATTCCGGCTCTTCCGCATCGTCCCGGTGGTCCGCAAGCTCCTCGGCGGCGATGTCCTCCAATTCGGAGATCGAGGAGACGGTCGAGAAGCGCTGGCGCAGCAGCTTGCCTCCGCGCAGCCCCTTGGTGTAGGCCATCAGACGTGCCCGCATCGCCTGCATGGCATGCCGTTCGCTGGGGAATTTCCCCCATTCCACGAGCAGGTTCGCATGGCGGAGGATGAAGGCCCAGCGGTCTTCGATGGGGATCGGCGGCGGCGCTTCGCCGGTGGCCAGATAGTGCTTCGCCTCGCGGAAGATCCAGGGATAGTTCATCGCGGCCCGACCGATCATCGCGCCGCGCACTCCCGTGGTGGCGCGGCGATGGGCCACGTCGGCGCCGGAGGCGAGGTCTCCGTTGCCGATCACCGGGATGGAGACGGTGCGGCTGCACTGGTCGATGATCTCCCAATCGGCCTCGCCGGAGTAGCCTTGGGCCCGGGTGCGCCCGTGAACGGCGATGGCGCTCATGCCGCAGTCCTCCAGGATGCGGCAGATTTCCGGAGCGTTGATCAGCCCTTGGTCCCAGCCGATGCGGATCTTCGCGGTCACGGGCACGCGGTCGCCGACTCCCTTGGCGATGGACGCGGCGACCTGGGCCAGAACGGGACAGTCCCTGAGCAGGGAGGAGCCTCCGTTCTTCGCCACGACCTTCTTCACGGGGCAGCCGAAATTGATGTCGATGAAGTCGGGCTGCTTCCAATCGAGGATCTTCTGGGCCGCCTCGGCCATGCGGGGGCCGTCGGCGCCGAAGAGCTGCACGCCGACGGGACGCTGCGCGTCGTCGAACTCGGTGTAGACGCGGGTCCGCTCGTCGGCCTGCATGATGCCCTCGGCCGAGACGAACTCGGTGACCATCACGTCCGCGCCCAGCTCCTTGCAGAGACGGCGGAAGATCAAATCCGTCACGCCCGCCATGGGGGCGAGGTAGAGGGGA
>CAYMMC010000716.1:0-1885 GCA_964391125.1 uncultured Akkermansia sp. | reverse complement strand
CGCTCGACCGGGCATTCAAAGTGAAAGCGGCGGGGTCGCCGCTTTCACTTTGATCAAGGATCCCGGGCGAAGAATTAGTGGCAAAATCGCGTCGCGACCGCACCGTGTCGCTTTCCATCCCCAACCCTCCTCCCTCCCCGTGTCCAGCGCCCCGAAGCTCGTCCCGCCCGACGTCGCCCGCCAGATCGACCGTCGCCGCACCTTCGCGATCATCTCCCACCCCGACGCGGGCAAGACGACCCTGACGGAGAAGCTCCTCCTCTACGGCGGCGCCATCCACCTCGCCGGCAGCGTCACCGCCCGGCGCAACCAGAACGCCACCACCAGCGACTGGATGACGATGGAGAAGGAGCGCGGCATCTCCGTCTCGTCCACCGTGCTGCAGTTCGAATACGGCGGCCACTGCGTGAACCTGCTCGACACCCCCGGCCACCACGACTTCTCCGAGGACACCTACCGGGTGCTCTCCGCCGTCGATTCCGCCGTGATGGTGATCGACGCGGGCAAAGGCATCGAGGCCCAGACCCTGAAGCTCTTCGAGGTCTGCCGGAAGCGGGGCGTGCCCATCTTCGTCTTCGTCAACAAGCTCGACCGCCCCTCGCGCCCGCCCCTGGAGCTGCTCGACGAGCTGGAGCGCGTCCTCGGCCTGCCCCCCGTGCCGCTGAACTGGCCCCTCGGCGACGGCCCCCGCTTCCGCGGCGTCTTCAACCGCGAGACGAACGAGGTGAACCTCTTCGAGCGCACCCCCCACGGCGCCTACAAGGCCCCCCTCTCCGTCGGCGGCATCGACGACGAGGCGGTGAAGGCCGCCCTCGACGCCGAAGTCCACGAACGGGTCCAGCAGGAGATGGAGCTGCTCGACGGCCTCACCGAGGCGCTCGATCCCGCCAAGACCCTCGCGGGCGGGCAGATGCCGGTCTTCTTCGGCAGCGCGATGAACAACTTCGGCGTGCAGCTCATGCTCGACCGCTTCCTCGCCCTCGCCCCCGGTCCCGCTCCCCGCCAATCGGCGAACGGACCGGTCGATCCGCACCGCGAGGGCTTCTCCGGCTTCGTCTTCAAGATCCAGGCGAACATGAACCCGCGCCACCGCGACCGGGCCGTCTTCATCCGCATCGTCTCCGGCGTCTTCGAGCGCGACATGCAGGTCACCGACATCAAGTCGGGCCGGAAAGTTCGCCTCGGCAACGCGCAGAAGCTCTTCGGACAAGGCCGCGAGACCCTCGACACCGCCTACGCCGGCGACATCCTCGCCCTCGTCGGCAACTACGAGTTCCTCATCGGCGACACGCTGACCAGCGATCCGAGCATCGTCTACGACGAGATGCCGCGCTTCCGCCCCGAATGCTTCTCCTACCTCTTCAACAACGACACCGCCAACATCAAGCGCTACCGCGCCGGGATCGAGCAGCTCCTCAAGGAGGGCGTCGCCCAGGCCTACGACGTCCACGGCAGCGCCCAGCGAGTGCCCCTGCTGGGGGCGGTCGGCCCGCTCCAGTTCGAAGTGATGAAGGCCCGCCTCGAGGGTGAATACAACGTCTCCTGCCGCCTCGAAGGCTCGTCCTGGTCCGTCGCCCAGTGGGTCCGGCCCAAGGATCCCGCCCCCGACGCGAACCGCCGCGACGCGCCGCCCCTCGCCCTGCCTTCGGGCTGCTCCCTCGCCCTCGACCAGGACGAGCAATGGCTCGTCCTCCTTCCCGCCGCCTATCTGACGGGCATCCTGCACGAGCGCAACGGCGGCTACGAATTTTCCGCGACCCCCTTCGACAAAGCCAAGGGATGAGACTTCTTCCCCTTCCACATTGAGGAATGATCGCGATGGGATGGATCGAATGGCGGGAGAGCGGCGCCGTCCACCTCGGTCTCGGGATCCTCGCCGTCTTCC
>CAYMMC010000715.1:0-1887 GCA_964391125.1 uncultured Akkermansia sp. | reverse complement strand
CCGAGAGCGAGCAGGTCATGTAGGCAATTCCGATATCGGTGACGACCGCCGAGGGGGTGTAGGTCCCGTCGCTGGGGCATTCGGGCATTTCCTCGATCATCTTCCCGGTGCCGACGAAGGTGCTCGTGGCCACGAGAGGATCGCCGGTCTCGAGCTCGAAGAGGTTCTGGTGGGAGCGGGCCGCCTTCTGGACGTTGGTGATGTTCAGAATGCACTTGGCGCGGTTCGAGCCCTCGCGGTAGGCGGAGACGCCGATGAAGAGCACGCTGATGAGTCCGAGGAGGACGGCGATGACGAGCGTGACTTCGATGAGGGTCAGACCCGCTTGGTTCTTGGTGTGGTTCAGTTTCATTATCTTGCTATCTATGTATGGTTGTTGTTGTTCCCGCCGGCTCGCGAAGGACGCCGGCGAAAAGGGTTGTCAGCCCGCCTTGCTGCGGATGAAGAGCAGTTCCTCGCCCTCCTCCTCGTTCATGCGGTTCATGGTGTAGGCGGCGCGGGAGATCCGGCCGCCGTTGAGAAGGTTCCGGAGGTTCTTGTCCCAGGCGATGTTGCCGCTGTGGCGGATGGCGGCGTCGAGGGACTTGGCGCCGCCGTCGTAGGAGGCGATGCCGGAACGGACCGCGGAGCTGTTGTTCTGGAGGAACTCGTAGTTCAGGACGCGCCCGTTCTCGGTGGGGATGAGGCCCTGCGAGAGGATGAACATGAGGATCTCGGACAGCCGGCCGAGGAGGGAGCGGTGCTGGTCCTGCGGGAAGAACTCGAGGATCCGGCTGAGGGTCTTCACCGCGCCGTTGGTGTGCAGGGTGGAGATGACGACGTGGCCGGTCTGGGCGGCCTCGATGGCGATCTCCATGGTCTCGCGGTCGCGGATCTCGCCGATGAGGATGACGTGGGGGGCCTTGCGGAGGGCGTCCTTGAGGCCCTGCTTGTAGGTGGCGACGTGCTTGCCGACCTCCTGCTGGGTGCAGAAGCCGGGCGAGGGGAGGGGGCGGCCGTTCTCGTCGGGCTGGGGAAGGAAGCGGGAGTAGCGATACTCGATGGGATCCTCGACGGTGACGATGTGGCGGGGATAGTGCATCCGCAGCCAGTCGAGGATGGCGGCGAGGGTGGTGGACTTGCCCGATCCGGTCTGGCCGGTGACGAGGCCGAAGCCCTGGCGGCGCTTCATGAACTCGCAGACCGCCCGGATGGTGTCGGGCGAGAGGCCGAGGGTGTTCATGTCGGCGATCTCGTCGCTGAGGATCCGGCAGGTGAGGCCGGGGCCGGAGGTGCTGAGGTGGGCCTGCACCCGCATCCGGCCGGAGACGGCGCCGTCGGCGAGGGGGAAGCCCTCGGTGCTGAAGTCGGCGACCTTGTCGTCGAAGAGGCGGGCCTTCACGTCCTTCTGGTTCGAGAGCTTGGCGGCGGAGCCGACCGATTCGGGCTCCTGCCGGCCGTAGAGGTATTCGACGACGTTCATGACCACGTCGGCCGGCAGCTCGCCGAGGCGGGAGACGATCTCGAGTCCGCGCTTGGTGTGGCAGTAGACCCAGTTCCCGCTGCGGAACTGGATGTCGGAGATCTGGTTGCCCCCGGCCACGGCGAAAATTTCGCTCATGATGCGATGGGCTTGGGCTTGGGCTTGCGGGTCCATTCAGGCGGTCGGCGTGGATATTAATTCCATAATTTCCATAGCTCAAGCAAAAATTTATAATTAATTCGATTTTGCCGTAAATTTTATGATTTTAGGAATTTAGAGGCAGGGCCGCCTTGGAGCGCGCCGGTTCCCGGCGCTTTGGCTCCGGGCGTGGGGAAGAGGCGGGGAGGGAGTTTCGGCCTCTCTGCCCGGTTCGATCCAGAGCGGCGCGGAGCGCCGCACCAAGACGCTCCAAAACCTCCCCAGAC
>CAYMMC010000714.1:0-1887 GCA_964391125.1 uncultured Akkermansia sp. | reverse complement strand
CACCCCCTCCTCGACCGAGAGCTCCCTCCTCGGCATCGTCCGCCTCGATACCGACTCCGAGCTGGAGGACTACGCCCGGCCTCTCGTCTATTTTTCGATCCAATGAGCGCGTGGCGACAAGCGGCCCTCGTCCTCGCCTGCGCCCTCGTCGCGGGGACGCTCTCGGCCTTCCTCCATCCACGCCGCCCGCCTTGGCTCGAGGTCGAGGACCCCGCCCTGGTCCGCTGGCGGCTCGATGTCGCGGGGGCGCGGGCCCTGGCCGCCGACGGCGAGGTCGTCTGGATCGACGCGCGGCCGCGCGCCGCCTACGAGGCCGGCCATCTTCCCGGCGCCCTGCTTCTCAACGCCGAGGAATGGGGCGAGCGGATGTTCGAGCATCAGTTCGCCTTGCAGGAGGCCTTCGAGAAGCCCGTCGTCGTCTACTGCGACGGGGAAAGCTGTGCCCGCAGCGCCGAGATCGCGCAACGCCTCCGCGAACTGGTCGGCCTCGATCCCGTCTACGTGCTCGATGGAGATTGGAGGGAGCTTTAGTTGGGAAGTGTTCAGTGTTCAGTGTTCAGTAACGAAGCCTGTGCGGGGTGTGGGAATGGGAGCCGCCGGAAACTGAAAACTGAAAACTGAACACTCCCTCCCGACCTTGCTTTTTGGGGCGGCGTCGCCCAATTTTCTCCAGTGCAAGCGTTCTCCAGCCTCGGTCGGGCTCTGCTCGTCGCGCTCCTCGCGGGCGGGCTCGTCGCTTGCCGCACCCTGTCGAAGAAAAAGGCCCCGGAGGCCGCCGGGGCGCCGCCCTCCGGGGCCGCCTCGCCCGCATCCAGCACGGTCCTGCCGGTCGGCATCGTCCACCACGTCGATCCGGGGGGCGGCTTCGTCCTCGTCCGGTCCAGCCGCAGCTTCAGGATCGAGCCCGGCACGGTCCTGACGGTGCGGGGGGAGCAGGGCGAGACGACCGCCCGCCTGGAGGTCGGCCCTGCCCGGAAAGGCGCCTTTCTCACCGCCGACATCCTGGACGGCGCCCCCGAGGCGGGACGGCACGTCACTCTGGACTACGCGCCGGCTCCGTTCGAGGGAGGCGGCGCGTCCGCCCTCGGCACCGACGGACCGGACGCCGTCCAGGTGCTGGAATGACCTTCCACAGGACGCAACCGCCGCCCCGCCGCCCTGCGAGAGGCAAATCCCGCGTTGACCCGACTTCGCGACGAAGGCATCTTCCGTTTTCCCGTCGGCGGCGGGGCGGAGATGACGAAGCGAGAACCGGTCAGAGCCGAGGGCACGAGGCGCCCTCTCGAACGCGTCCTGCGCATTCACGAACTGGTCTCGCGCGGGAACTTTCCCAATTGCAGCAGCATCGCGCGCGAGCTGGAGGTCAACCGCAAGACCATCCAGCGCGACCTCAACTTCATGCGCGACGAGCTGGGGCTGCCGCTCGAGTACGACGAAGCCTCGCACGGCTACCGCTATACCCGGCCCGTCAGCGACTTCCCCTTTCTGCAAACGAATTCCGAGGATCTCGTCGGCCTCCTCCTCGCCCGCAACGCCCTCGGCGGCATGAAGGGCTCGGCGCTCGAGGCCGCGCTGCGGACCGGGTTCCAGCGGCTCCTCGCGGGGATGGGCGACCGCATCACCGTCCCCTGGTCCGACCTCGACCAGGCCTTCTCCGTGAAGAGCGGCGGCATGACGGAGCACGACGCCTTTCTCTTCGAACGCCTCGCCAAGGCCGTGCTGGAGAGCCGCGAGCTGCACTTCGAATACCGCAAGCTCGCCGACGACCGCCCCGCGAAGCGCCGTCTCCAGCCCTACCACCTCGCCGAGATCGACGGGGGCTGGTATCTCATCGGCCACGACCTCGACCGGGCGGCCCGGCGCACCTTCGCGGTGCAGCGGATGCGG
>CAYMMC010000713.1:0-1888 GCA_964391125.1 uncultured Akkermansia sp. | reverse complement strand
TCCTCGTCGGCGGCGGCACCCATCCCGGGAGCGGCCTGCCCACCATCTTCGAGTCCGCGCGGATCGCCTCGAATCTGATTTCGGACGCCTTCGGCCTGTCCTACACCAAAACCGAGATCGCCGCATGACCAAGCCCCCCCGCCACAAGAGCGTCGTCGTCGTCGGGGCCGGCCTCGGAGGGCTCTCCGCCGCCGTCTCGCTGCGGGCCGAGGGCTTCGAGGTCCGCGTCGTGGAGAAGAACGAGCGGATCGGCGGCAAGCTGAACTATCGCGAGATCGACGGCTACGGCTTCGACCTGGGGCCGTCCATCTTCACCCTGCCGCAGTTCTTCGAGAGCCTCTGGGAGCGCGCCGGGAAGCGGATGGAGGACTACGTCGGGCTGGAGAAGGTCAGTCCCCATTGGCGGAACTTCTTCGAGGACGGCCTCGTCCTCGACCTCCACGAGGAGCCGGCCCGGATGAAGGCCGAGCTCGCCAAGCTGCCCGGCGATCCCGAGGCGCTCTGGCGGCAGTTCGAGGCCTTCCTCGCCTACGGTCGCGAGCAGTACGCGCTGGTCGACGAGGGCTACTTCCGCAAGGGCCTCGACAACGTCTGGGAGATGCTGCGCCACTACGGCTGGCGCATGATCTTCCAGATGGACCACAAGCACTCCATGGCCGAGTCGATCCAGCGCCATTTCGAGGAGGAGCACCTGCGGAGCGTCTTCGAGTACTTCATCAAGTACGTCGGCTCCTCCGCCCTCGACGCGCCCGGCTACATGAACCTGATGCCCCTGATCCAGTTCGACTACGGGCTCTGGTACGTGAAGGGCGGCATGTACCATCTCGCCCGCGGACTCGGCCGGCTGCTCGACGAGCTCGGCGCGGAAGTCTCGCTGAACAGCGAAGTCGCCTCCATCGACCGCGCCGGCAGGAGCGTCGCCGGAGTGACCCTGACAAACGGACAACAGATCGCCGCCGACTACGTCGTCTGCAACATGGAGGTCATCCCCGCCTACCGCCGCCTTCTCGACGAGCCGCCCGCCTTCCTGCGCAAGCTGGAGAAGTTCGCCCCGGCCTGCTCCGGCATCGTCCTCCACCTCGGCACCGACCGCGTCTACGAACAGCTCGCCCACCACAACTTCTTCTATTCCAAAAACCAGCACAAGCACTTCGACACCGTCTTCCGGCAGGGCAAGCTGCCCGACGACCCCACCATCTACCTCGTCGCCCCGACCCGCACCGATCCCTCGAAAGCCCCCGCCGGGCACGACAACCTCAAGATCCTGCCCCACATCCCGCCCATCGATCCGGGGCATCCCCTCGCCCACGAGGACTACCTCGCCCTGAAGGAGCGCGTCATCGACAAGCTCGAGCGCATGGGCCTGACCGACTTGCGGAAGCACATCGTGGTCGAGGATCTCCTCACCCCCGTGGATCTCGAACGGATGTACCATTCCAACGGCGGCTCCATCTACGGCGTCGTCAGCGACTGGAAGCGGAACCAGGCCTTCAAGGCGCCGAAGCAGTCCTCGAAGTACCGCAACCTCTTCTTCACCGGCGGCAGCGCCAATCCCGGAGGCGGCATGCCCATGGTCGTGCTCTGCGGCCAGAAGGTCTGCGACCGCATCGTGAAGGAGGAGGCGCGGCGGAGGTGAGGCGCGGCAGCGCTTCCGCCGGATTCCGGGGATCTCCGATCCACGCGGGTCGCTCGGAAGCCGTGTCTGAGCCGCCCGAGGGGGAGGCGTCCCGCACTTGCCTTCACTTGCGCATCAACCCAGGGAACTGGGCGCTGCAGAACCGGAGCTTGCCGCCGTCCTTGCTCATCGACCAAGGGTCGCTGATACGGATTAATGACCGTTTCTGGCACAACAAAGGAAGCTGCGGTGGCTTTGGCAGTGGCATGGGCT
>CAYMMC010000712.1:0-1902 GCA_964391125.1 uncultured Akkermansia sp. | reverse complement strand
TCCAGCAGCAACCGCGGCATCTACCTGACCGGTGCCGGAACGGCGGTGCGGGCCGAGAAAGGGGCCATCTCGATCGTCGGGATCGGCGGCGACGGCAGCGGCGCCGGCAACCACGGCATCGACATCACCGGCGGAGCGCTGGTGGAATCGACCGGGCTGGCAGCGGACGCGGCGACGGTGACCTTGCACGGCACCGGCGGCAAGAGCCCCACCAGCCACGGCGTCAACACCGGCGGCACCACCACGATGATCCGCAGCGGCTACGGCGACATCGCAGTCACCGGCTCGGGCGGAGCCACGGGAGGCACGGCGGGCATCGCAAGACGAGGCGTCTATCTCTCCGGCGGATCTCGGATCGTCTCGGACGGCATCGGAGCCACCGCCGCCAAGATCGCCATCCACGGCACCGGCGGCGCGGGCACCGGCCAGGACCAGGGCGTCTATCTGCACAATGGCAAGGTGGAGAGCCTGGACGGGGACGTTTCGATCACCGGGATTGCTCCAACTAGTGGGCACGGACTCTTCATCTACAACGGTTCCGAAATCACGGGCACGGGCGACGCGGATCTCCATCTGATCGGGCAAGGGGTCGGCGGAGATCTCACCTTCTACCGCACCAGCGCCACCACGGTCAGCAAGCTGGTCAGCCACACGGGCGACATCACCATCGAAGCGAATACTTGGAACAGCGACGAGTTCAACAGCGACGGACTGAACGCCAATTTCATCGAGAGCACGGGCGGGGCGAACGCCGGGCGCCTCATCGTCACCCCGCGCACGGCGAACACCAACATCGGCATCGGAACGGGCGGCGGAACCCTGGCCCTGAACGCCACCCGCCTCGGATTCATCAAGGACGGCTTTTCCGAAATCGTCATCGGCCACGAGAGCGGAAGCGGACTCGTCACCGTGGGGACCTACACCACCTTCAAGGACAACCTGACCATCCGCACTCCGGTCGGCAACGGCGACATCGTTCTGGCCGGTTCCCTCGCCACCGGGAGTGGTGCGCACGCGGGCTCCATCACCCTTCAGGCAGGCCGGAACATCGTCGGCAACAGCGGCGCCTCCGTCACCACGCAGGGAAGCGACATTGTCCTGAACTCCGACCGAGACGGGATCGATCGCGGCAACATCCAGCTCGCCGGCACGACCATCGCCTCCCACGGTGGGGACATCGTCCTCGGTGGCGGCGCCGACCCGACGACGCAGGCCTCAGTGAGCGTTTCCACCAGCAGTCCGGCCAACAACCGGGGTATCTACCTCACCGGCAATTCCACGATCCAGTCCGAGGGCGGGGACATCTCGATGCGGGGGAAGGGCAGCGACGGCGACAGCGGTTCCAGAGGAATCGAGCTGAACGCCTCCACCGTCGAAAGCACCACGGGGGCCGTGACCCTGCATGGCCAGGGCGGCGACTTCAACAGCAGCCAGCAGGCCGGCATCTCCCTGGTCGCTTCCACAGTGGCGAGCGACTCGGGCCCCATCGACCTCACCGCCATCGCCGGGAGCGGCGGCAACAGCATGGGGCTGCTGCTCTGGAACGGCGCGGAAGTCCTGTCCCGCGAGGATGCCTCCATCACCCTCACCGGGATCGGGAGCGGCAGCGGATACGATCTTTATTCCGACCGCAGCACGGGAACCTCCCACGTGAGCAACATCGGGAACCACGCCGACCCGAGCAAGGGAGGGAACATCGTCATCAACATCAACTCCACCAACTGGCTCAGCGCCAACACCTCCTTCCAGGCGGCGGGCACCCTCACCATCCAACCGCGCACGGCGGGCACGACCATCGGACTGGGCGGAGGAACGGGAACACTGTCTCTGAACACCGACCGGCTCAACGCCCTCCAGGACGGCTTCTCGGAGATCGTCATCGGCAACGCCGACGCCGGGAAC
>CAYMMC010000711.1:0-1921 GCA_964391125.1 uncultured Akkermansia sp. | reverse complement strand
GTGGTCGCGGTGGGCTTCCCCATCGGGGGCGACCGCATCTCGGTGACGCGCGGGGTCGTGTCGCGCATCGACTTCCGCGGCTACAGCCATTCCGGCGTGGACAACCACCTCGCCATCCAGATCGACGCGGCGATCAATCCGGGGAACTCCGGCGGCCCCGTGCTGCAGAACAACCAGGTCGTCGGGGTGGCCTTCCAGGGCTACAGCGGCGACGTGGCGCAGAACACCGGCTACATGATCCCCGTGCCGGTGATCGCCCGCTTCCTCAAGGACGTCGAGGACGGCACCTACGACCGCTACGTCGATCTCGCGACGAGCTTCCTCAACCTGCTGAACCCGGCCCAGCGGCGCGCCCTCGGGCTGCCCAACGACGGCGTCGGGGTGATGGTGGCCCAGGCCGACGCGGCCGGTTCGGCGGGCGGCATCCTGAAGACCAAGGACGTGCTCCTCTCCATCGACGGCCATCCCGTCGCCTCGGACGGCTTCATCGAGATCGAAGGCGAGCGAGTGGACCTGAACGAGGTGATCGAGCGGAAGTTCGCCGGCGACACCGTCTCGCTCGAAATCTGGCGGGACGGCAGGCGCGAGGAGATCTCGGTGACCTTGAAGCGCTTCATCCCCTACCTCATCCAGGCGGTGCAGTACGACCGGCAGCCGAACTTCGTGCTCTACGCCGGCCTGCAATTCCAGCCGCTCGACCGCAGCATGATGGGCGCCCACAACATCACCGACCTTCGCACCCGCTACTACTACGGCTTCTACGGCGAGCACGAGATCTACCGCGAACGGCCCCAGGTGGTCGTGCTCACCGAAGTCCTGCCCGACTCCACGAACACGCACATCCAGGCCTTCAAGCACCGCGTCGTCGATTCGGTCAACGGAAAGAAGATCACCCTGCTCCAAGACGTCTTCGACGCTTTCCACGGCGACGCCCACGAGGAGGGGCGCGAGGACTTCCACGTCGTCCGTCTCGTCGGGGAGAACCGCCCCCTGGTGATGAAGCGCAAGGACGCGGACGCCGCCCACGGACGCATCAAGGCCCAGTACAACGTCGCCTTCGACCATTTCATCGAGCGTCCCGAGATCCTCGAGCTGGAGGGCCTGATCCAAGTCGGGGACGATGTGCCCGACGAGGACGATACGCCCGACGACGACGAGGCGCCGAGCGCGGCGCCCGAGGCCGCCCCCGAAGCGCCCGCGAAGAAAGCCGCCTGAGCCTCCTCCAGACCGAACCCGCCCTTTGTCCACGATGTCCTCCATCCGCCAGCTCCTCTGCCTCGGCCTGCTCCTCGCCGCCATTCCCTCGATGGCGCAGGAGTCGGCCCCCGAAAAGTCCATCGTCCGCGTCAACGCGACCTTGCAGGACTACAGCTTCCTCCGCCCCTGGGAGAAAGGGGCGCCCACGCCGCGGCGGGGCCTCGGGGCCGTGCTGGAGGGGAACCGGGTCCTCATCACCGCCGAGATGTGCGTGAACTCGACCTTCCTCGAGCTGGAGCATCCCTCCAGCGGCGCCCGGGCCACCGCCCGCATCGCCGGGATCGACTACGAGGCGAACCTCGCCGTGCTGGAGCCGATCGACGCCGGAACCAAGGTCTTCGACGGTCTCGAACCGCTCTCCCTCGACGAGTCGGTCGTGCCCGGCGACACCTGCGAAGTCTGGCAGATCGAGGACAACGGCAACGGCGTCTCCACCGAGGTCGAGGTGTTGCGCGTCGACGTGGGACGCTACTTCATCCCCGGCTCCGTCTTCCTCCTCTACCAGGTGAAGGGCTCCCTCCAGGCCCGTACGAACAGCTTCACCCTGCCGGTGGTGAAGGACGGCAAGCTCGTGGGTATGCTGCTGAGCTACTCTTCGAAGGAGCAGACCGCCAGCGTCCTCCCCGCCCCGATCGTCAACGCCTTCCTCGCCGACCTCGCCGAC
>CAYMMC010000710.1:0-1922 GCA_964391125.1 uncultured Akkermansia sp. | reverse complement strand
CATTGGGATTGGAGGGGCTTGGTGTTCAGGGCGAGATCGTCCTTGCCGGTCAGGCTCTGGACGATGGAGAGGTCGAAGGCGGTGCGGAAATGGCGCGCCACCTTGGCGGGGAAGTCCTTGGAGGTCGGCATGGCGCCCTGCTTCTGCTGCAGGGTGACCCGCAGCTCCCGGGTCGCCGCGTCGACGGAGAGGTAGGGGGCGTGGTTCCGCTCGGCGATGCCGTCGAGCAGCTCGGAGACGCGGGCGCGGCTGCCGAGGGTGGGCAGGTTGGTGGCGACCTCGGGATTGGCGTAGCCGGAGACGGTCCACTGGCGGGACATGCCGGTCTTGCTCTCCTGCTTCTCGGGCGAGGCGACCTCGGCGCGGTAGCTGGCGTCCTTCAGGATCACGCCGCCGCCGTCGGGGAACACCTCGAGGAGGGTCTGGAGGGCGAGCCAGCCTTCGGAGCGCTTCTCCAGCAGGTTGTCCCAATGCTCCCATTCGCGCTTCTCCTTCTGGAGCTTCATCAGCTCCATCTCCTTGCTCTCGGCGGCGTCGGCGGGCAGGGCCCAGGCCTCGGAGCGCATCTTGCCGACGAAGTCCATCCCGATCCAGCCGGCGTAGGCGAGGAGGCCCACGAGGGCGGCCTTCTGGGCGATGCCGCCGAGCTTGAGGAGGCGCAGGTCGCCGCGGGACGGCATCCGCGCGGCCTCCTCCTTGGAGGGGCCGTGGAAGTCCTGCCAGGTCCATTTCTCGCGGAACTCCTTCTGCTGGGGGGATTCGCCGGGGGTCGGCGGCTCTTCGCGGACGGCGGCGGCGAGCTCGAGGCAGCCGCCCGGGACGCCGGCGACGAACTCGCTCCCGCGCACGTCGAGGCAGCGGGCGCGGGCCCCGGGGAACTGCTCGCGGTAGGATTCCAGCAGCGCCTCCTGCTCCGCCTCGGAGAGGCCGGTCAGGGAGGCGAGCAGGATGGTGGGATCCTTGATGTTGAGCAAGGCGGCGGTCTGGGCGACCACCTCGTGGACCTCGGCGGGGGTGAGGTGCGGGGTGCCGCGGTGGAAGAGCGGACGGACCAGCTGCAGCTCGGCGCGGTGCCCCACCGCGAAGAGCAGGGTCATGGCCTCGTATTGGACGAGGGCGATGGCGGGGCCCTGGTCCGGGGTCTGGAGGGCGGGGTGGAGATGGGCGAGGCCGGAGAGGGCCTCCAGCGGGGCGCTGCGGGTCTCGACCACCACCGGCAGGTTGCGCAGCTCGCCGTAGTGGCGCAGCTCCTTGGCGATGGGGCCGAGCTTCGCCGGGATCTGGACGGCGAAGGAGCGCCGCTCGCCCTCGGTCACGCCCAGCAGGGGGATCAGCCGCCAGACCCCCTCGTGGCCGTCGACGGTGTCGTCGCCGATGGCGATCTCGGGGGCGGAGACGAGCAGCTCGTTGAGGGTGTCGAAGTCGCCGTCGGCGGCGAACTCGGGGGCGAGGTTGCGGACGCGGAGGCCGTCGGCGAGGTGGATGACGATGCCGAGGGACTTGGCCTTCCCCCCGCCGAACTCCTTGTTCGCGAGGAGGCCGCGGAGCAGCTCGTGGAGGGCGTCGCGCGAGCTCTGGCCGAGGACGGGGCCGGCGCCCTCCTCGCCCTGCTCGAAGGAGAGGGGCGGCAGGTCGGGCCCCTCCCACCACTGGCGGAGGGAGCGGCGGTAGACCGCGCTCACCCCCGAATGGGCGCCGATCCAGAGATGCCACTGGAGATCCAGCTGGTGGGCGCGGCGATACCAGTCGGGCTCCTTCGCCCGGCTGGTGGAGCGGAGGAGGCGCTTCGCCTGCCGGTGAAGCTTGAGGGGGGAGGCGTTGGCGGGCAGGAGGTCCATGCGTCGGGGATCGGTGGGGGGTTGGCGCGGTGCTTCGCGGGCCGAAGGAAGGGCAGGGGGGCGGGGCTGCCCTTCCTTCGAAGT
>CAYMMC010000709.1:0-1926 GCA_964391125.1 uncultured Akkermansia sp. | reverse complement strand
TCATGCGCGTGCAGAAGCAGCTCGTGCAGGAGTTCGGTCGCGAGCCCACCGCCGAGGAGATCGCCGACGAGATCCATCTGCCCGTCGAGCGCGTCAGCGCCGTCCTGAAGATGGCCCAGCAGCCCATCTCCCTGCAGGCCCCCATCGGCGACAACGACGAGACCAGCTTCGGCGACTTCATCGAGGACAAGGGCGCCGACGATCCCAGCGACATCACCTCCATGGCGATGCTGAAGGACCGCATCAAGGACGTCCTCGACACCCTCAACCCCCGCGAGCGGGAGGTGCTGGAGCAGCGCTTCGGCCTCGTCGACGGCTACAGCCGCACCCTGGAGGAGGTGGGCAAGCAGTTCCAAGTCACCCGCGAGCGCATCCGCCAGATCGAGGCCAAGGCCCTGCGGAAGATGCGCCACCCCACCCGCATCCGCCAGCTCGAGGGCTTCATCGACACGCGGATTCCGGGCTGAAGCGGCGCTTTTCTCCGATCCCCGCGCAACTCCCGTCCCGCCGGGGAGTTCCCATCTACATGAGCGATCCCGAATCCGACTCCCCTCTCTGGAAGCTGCTCGGCCAAGCAAGCCAGGCCGGGCCGTCCCCCTACTTCGTGCGGAGAGTCGTGCGCGAGGCAAAGGCCGCCTCCGCCGCACCACCCTCGCTGCGGGAGCGACTGCGGCACTTCCTTTCCCGGATCCGCCGCCCCCTGCTCGCCTCCGCCGCGATCGCCCTCCTCGCGGTCGCGGGCGCGGCCCTTCTGCGCCCCGGCGCCCCGACGGAGGCGGACCGCGCCCACCACGCCTTTCTCCAGCCAGAAGCCGCCTCCGACTCCGACGTCTTCGACCCGGCTTCGGAGATGGCCGCCGTCGAGTATCTCGGACAGCTCATGGCGGTGGCGGACCCGGGGCAGCTCGACGACGACGCCTTGGCCGCCCTCTTCTAGCCCAAGGGCTGCCTAGGCATTTCCCTTCCCAGCCGCGCCGCCTCCGGCTACGTCCCGATCACGTCCTTCCGCAAGTCGCGCCGCACCGCCTCGGCCTTCGCGAATCCGCCCCGGCCGCGCTGGCCCCGCTCCTCGTGGGGGCCCGCCCCCCCGCGAAGCAGGCCGAGAACGGGCTTTGACAAGGGACGGAGGAAGGTCCCAGAATATCCCATGCGCGCTCCTCTCGCCCTTGCCCTTGCCGCCGCCCTTCTCGCCAGCTCCTTTCTCGGCGCCGACGAGGTCCGCCCGCCCGGCGCGCCGGTGGTCCAGCAGGGCGAGATGGTCGCGATGCGCGACGGCGTCCGGCTCGCCACCGACCTCTACTTCCCCGCCAAGGACGGCGCGAAGCTCGACGGAAAGTTCCACGTCGTCCTCACCCGCACGCCCTACAACAAGACGGGGGCGAAGCGCTTCGGCGAGTACTTCGCCAAGCACGGCTACGTCTTCGTCGCCCAGGACTGCCGGGGGCGCTACGGCAGCGAGGGCGTCTGGCATTGGATGACGGACGACGGACGGGACGGGGCCGACTGCGCCGCCTGGATCGGGAAGCAGGAATGGTTCGCCGGGAAGATCGGGATGATCGGCACCTCCTACGTCGGCGGCACCCAGCACGCCCTCGCCCTGGAGGGGGCGCAGGAGCTGGCCACGGTCATTCCGGTCGACGCCGTGGCGAACTGCGGGGTGCAGTCCATGCGCAACGCGGGAGCCTTCGAGCTGCGTTTCTGGAACTGGATCATGCTGAACGCCGCGAAGGGCTCTCAGGCCGCGAGGAGCCCGGCCACCGCGGCGATGCTGCAGGAGATGGCCGACAACCGCCTCCACTATCTCGGCCACCTGCCGCTGCGGAAGGGGACGACGCCCCTCCAGTTCGCTCCGGAGTACGAGGAGTGGTTGATCGACGCGATGCGGCACGGGAAGAACGACGAGTTCTGGCCGCAGAACCACATTCT
>CAYMMC010000708.1:0-1940 GCA_964391125.1 uncultured Akkermansia sp. | reverse complement strand
CACCGCGCCAAGACGTTCGCAACCAGGGGCCTGCGGTCCAGCTCGGCCGGGGCGCGGCGGAAGCGCATCCTGGAAATCGCGGGAACATTCGCAATCCCTTCCCGGGATTCGGCGAGGGCATCTGCCCGCGCCGGAATCGCGCGATGGCCAGCCCGCCTCCGATCTGCCATCGTTTCCCGCCATGATCCGCCTCCTCCTGCCCGCCCTGCTCCTCCTCGCCGCTCCGCTCGCCGCCGCGCCGACCGCCTTCGTCAACGGGCGCATCGTCACCGTGGACGAATCCTTCTCCATCGTCGAAGCCATGCTCGTCGAGGGCGGACGCGTCGTAAAGACGGGCACGTCCGCCTCGATCCGGGAGGGTCTGCCCGCCGGCGCGACCCTCGTCGACCTGGAGGGCGCGACCGTCGTCCCGGGCCTGATCGATTCGCACGTCCACAGCACCGGGGCCTCGACCTACGAGTTCGACCACGTCATTCCCGAGATGGAGACCGTCGCCGACGTGCTCGACTACATCCGCGGCCGGGCGGCCAAGATGCCCGAGGGAACCTGGATCGGCCTCTCCCAGGTCTTCATCACCCGCCTGCGCGAGCAGCGCTTCCCCACCCGCGCGGAGCTCGACGAGGCCGCGCCGGGCCACCCCGTCTTCTTCCGCACCGGACCGGACGCGGCGGTGAACTCGCTCGCGCTCTCGCTCTCCGGCATCGGGCCCGAGACCGAGGCGCCGGAAGGCGGCCGGGTCGAGAAGAGTCCCGCCACGGGAGAGCCCACCGGCATTCTCCGCGGCGCCGCCACCCGGCTCGTCAAACGGGGCGCCACCGGGACGAGGAGCCCAAGCGAGGCGGAGAAGGCCGACGCCCTCGCCGAGCTGCTGGCCGACTACAACCGCGTCGGCATCACCAGCATTTCCGACCGCAACGCGAGCGAGTCGTCCGTCGCGCTCTACTCGGCCCTGCGGGACTCGGGCCGACTCACCTGCCGCGTCTACCTCTACCACGGCGTCAACGCCTCGGCCCCCATCGAACAGGTCAAGGAGTCCATCGACAGGCTCGCCGCCCATCCGCTGCGCGAATACAGCCCCCAGCTCTGGCTGCGCGGGGTCAAGATCTTCCTCGACGGCGGCATGCTCACCGGCAGCGCCTACATGAAGCGCCCCTGGGGCGTCAGCGCGGCCTACGGCATCGACGATCCCGAGTATCGCGGCATGGTCTACGTCGAGCCCGACAAGCTCTACGAGATGGCGAAGCACGCGCTTTCGAAGGATCTCCAGTTCACCGCCCACTCCGTCGGCGACGGGGCCGTGGAGCGCCTCGTCGACACCTACGAGCGCATCGCGAAGAACGACTTCCCCGTGAACGACAAGCGCCCCTGCGTGACCCATTGCAACTTCATGAGCGCCTCGGCCATCGAGAAGATGGCGGCCCACGGGATCGTCGCCGACCTCCAGCCCGCCTGGCTGCACCTCGACGGGCGCACCCTGCTGAAGCAATTCGGGGAGGAGCGCCTGGAGCATTTCCAGCCCTATCGGACCTTGGAGGAGAAGGGCGTGAAGGCCGGCGGCGGCTCGGACCACATGCAGAAGATCGGCAGCCTGCGCTCCGTCAACCCCTACAACCCCTTTCTCGGAATGTGGACGACCCTGACCCGGCAGGCCCGCTGGATGAGCGGGGCGATCCATCCCGAACAGATCATCGACCGGGCCGGGGCCATCCGCCTCTACACGATCAACAACGCCTGGCTCACCTTCGAGGAGAAGGAGAAAGGCTCGCTGGAGCCCGGCAAGCTCGCCGACTTCATCGTCCTCGACCGCGACATCCTGAGCTGTCCGGTGGACGAGGTGAGGGAAATCCAGGTGAAGGAGACCTGGCTGGGCGGCCAGCGGGTGTTTTAAGTTTTTCAGCCTTCAGCGGGCGGCCAACGGGCAGCGATCGGCATTCGGACTT
>CAYMMC010000707.1:0-1941 GCA_964391125.1 uncultured Akkermansia sp. | reverse complement strand
ATGCGTCCGCTCTGGGAACAAAGTCAGCGCTTGCCGATGGACGTGGAAGCGGCGATGATCGGCGAAAGCCCATCGCGATGACCACGATCCGCCTCCTCGCCGCCGCCATGCTGATGCCGCTGTTTCACTGCGGGAGCATGGCCCAGGAAAAGACCTGGCCCTTCAACGACCAGACCCGCTACGACGCGGCGCTTGCCGGGCTGCGGAGCCGGCTCTTCCAGGACGGGATCTTCCACTCCCTGCCGAAAGGGATCTCGCTCTTCCTCGACGCGGACGAGGAGGCCGACGAGGAAGGGTGGATCATGGTCACGGTGCGGCAGCGGAACGACGAGGGGTCCGGCGGGGACCCGGACGTGGCGCCCGCCCTCGTCCATTTCTACGTCCGCGAATCGGACGGGACGATCCAATGGTACGACGTGGTCGAGGACCAGCGTCGCTCTTGGGAGGCGTTTCTCAAGGAGCAGCGAAAGGCTCCGTGATCGGGACGGTTCCGCGATGGCAGGCGTCAACGGCAGGGCAAAGCCCATTTCCATTTCCCGCGTGGGTTCGCCCCATAGCCGCCATTCTCCCTCTTTCGCTAGGTAGTCCAGTGCGTCGTTCGGATTTCCTCCGTTGACAACACCGCCACCTTGCGGCGCTATTGCCGGTCTCCATAGCCATGATGATCGCGGAATCCATCGCCACGAAATTCGACGTTCCCGGGCGCCTCGTCGCGCTCCAGCCCATCGGGGCGGGCAACGTCAACGACACCTATCGCGTCATCCTGCGCACCACCTTCTCCGAGCAGCAGTTCATCCTCCAACGCATCAACCGGACCGTCTTCAAGGATCCGGTCGCGGTGATGGCGAACATGAAGGCCGTGACGGACCACGCCCACCGCCGCATCGAAGCCGAGGCCGACCAGGCCGACCGCATCTGGCAGCTGCCCCGGGTGATCCCGGCGAAGGACGGCGCCGACTACGCCGTCGATCCCAAAGGCGAATGTTGGCGCGCCCTCTCCATGATCGCCAGCTCCCGCAACTACGAGAAGGTGAACGAGCCCGAACATGCCGCCGAGGCCGGGCTCGTCCTGGGGCACTTCCAGCGCATCATCTCCGACTTTCCCGCCGAGGACCTCGCCGACACCCTGCCCGGCTTCCACATCGCCCCCGGCTACCTCGCCGGCTACGGCCGGGTCCTCGAGACCCCCGCCGCGCAGGCCCGGCTCGACGCGGTCTCGGAGGCGAACCGCCTCGCCAAGTTCGTCGAGCAGCGACGCGACTTCGTGGGCGTCCTGGAGAACGCGAAGGACCGGGGCGAGCTGCATCTGCGCCCCATCCACGGCGACCCGAAGATCACCAACGTGATGATCGACAACTTCACCGGCAAGGGCACCGCCATCGTCGATCTGGACACGGTGAAGCCGGGGCTGATCCACTACGATTTCGGCGACGCGGTGCGCAGCGGCTGCAACCCGGCGGGCGAGGAGGCGAGCGATCTCAACGAGGTCTGCCTGGACCTCGATCTCTTCGCGTCGCTGGTGCGGGGCTATCTCTCCGAGGCCCGGGGCTTCCTCACCGAGGCCGACAAGCACTATCTCTACGATTCCGTGCGGCTGATCGCCTTCGAGCTTGGGCTCCGCTTCTTCACCGACTATCTCGCGGGCGACGTCTATTTCAAGACCAGCTACGAGGCCCAGAACCTGAACCGCGCCCGCGTCCAGTTCGCCCTTTGCGAGAGCATCGAGGCGCGGGAGGGAAAGATGCGGGGGATCTTGGAGAAGAACGCCTAAGAGACTGTTGGAAAACCCCGCGATGAAACATCTTGGTTTGTTTCTGGTCGGGAAGCCAGCGGCTTTGCCGGAAGTGCGTTGGACCGACCCCGCGGGCTGCGGCCCTTTTACCGCCTGGCTTCGTTGCTCCTCGGTCGTGGAGCCCGCTCCACTCCATCGTCGCGCCTCGC
>CAYMMC010000706.1:0-1942 GCA_964391125.1 uncultured Akkermansia sp. | reverse complement strand
CCGCATCCGCGTTCCGGCGCACCTCGCGGAACAGGCGGTCGACCTTACCGCGCGTGAGCTTGGCGAAATGCCGCACGGTGGCGACGAGGTCGTCACGGTCGCCCCGCCCGCTCTCGACGAGCTGCCCGGCGTAGGCCATCGCGGCGACGAGGGCGAAGAGCTCGGCGCCGATCTCGACGAAGCGGCCCAGCAAAACCTGCTTCTTCTCCAGCTTCGGCCCGTGGCGGAGCATGGCGTGGAAGAGGCTGCGGGCGAGGCGCTTGCTGAGGGCGCGGACGCGGCGGGAGTCGGCGCGGAACTCGGGCAAGACGCCTGCGTCCCCGCGCAGCGATGGCAGCCAGAGGGCCGGATACCAGCGTCCATAGAACCAGGCGGAACGCAGCGCGGCCTTGGCGCGATCGGCGAAGGGCAGGGTCGAGTTCAGCACGGGACCGCCCAGCTTCAGGTGCGGGTCGAGGGCCTCGCGGGCGATGAGCAGGCGCATGATCTCGCTCGATCCCTCGAAGAGGGTGTTGATGCGGCTGTCGCGGAGGAAGCGCTCCACCGGCACGGGCGGCTCCCCGCGCGCGGCGAGGGACCCGGCCGTCTCGTAGCCGCGTCCGCCGCGGATCTGCATGGTCTCGTTGACGATGTCCCAGCCGCGCTCGGTGCCCCACATCTTGGCGAAGGCGGCCTCGAGCCGGATGTCGGCCTTCTTGTCGCGATCGACCAGCAGGGAGACGTAGCGCACCATCGCTTCCATGGCAAAGGTCTCGGCCTTCATCCGAGCGAGCTTCTGGGCGATGGCGTCGTGGCGTCCCACCGGGGCGCCCCACTGGACGCGCTTCGCAGCCCAGTCCGTCGACCATCCGAGGCAACGCTTGGCCAGGCCGACGCAGGCGGCGGGCAGGGTGATGCGTCCGGTGTTCAGGGTGGTGAGGGCGACCTTGAGGCCGCGCCCCTCGCCGAGGACGACGTTTCCTTTCGGCACCCTGACATTCGTAAAACGGATCGCGGCGTTGTAGAGCGCCCGCAGGCCCATGAAGCGGCAGCGGTGCGTCACCTCGACGCCGGGGGTGTCCATCTCGACGAGGAAGGCGGTGATGCGGGGGCGGTCCGGGGTGGAGTCCGCCATGCGCGCCATCGCGACGATGACGCCGGCCTTGGTCCCGTTGGTACACCAGAGCTTTTCGCCGTTGAGAACGTATTCCCCCGCCGTCTCGTCCCAGGCCGCGGTGGTCTCCATCTTCGCGGGGTCGGAGCCGACGTTCGGCTCGGTCAGGGCGAAGGCGGAGATCTCGCCCTTGGCGCAGCGCGGCAGGAACTTGCGCTTCTGCTCCTCGGTGCCGAAGACGAGCAAGGGCTGGGGCACGCCGATGGACTGGTGGGCCGAAAGCAGGGCGGTGAGGTTGCCGCAATGCGAGCCGAGCAGCATGGCGGCGCGGGAGTAGTTCGTTTGCGAGAGGCCGAGCCCCCCGTATTCGCGGGGGATCTTGATGCCGAAGGCGCCGAGTTCGGCGAGGCCCTCGATCACCCGGTCGGGGATCTCGCCGCTGCGGTCGATCTCGTCGGGATCGACCTCGCTTTTCAGGAAGGCCTCGAGTCTCGCGAGGAAGGCGTCGCCTTGGTCCTCGTCCTCGACCGACTGCGCCGGGAAGGGGAGAATGGCGTCGAAGCGCGGACGCCCCATGAAGAGCGAGCCGCCGAGGCTGCCGCCCGGTCCGGCCTGGACGCGGGCCTCCTCGGCCAGCTCGAGGGCGGCGCGTTCCTGGGCGGACATTTTGGAGGTGTCGATGACGCGGGGGGGATGTTCGGAAGTTTTGGGGCTTTTCATGGCGAGTGGAAGGTAAAAAGTGAAAGGTAAAAGGTGCTCTTGTCAGGGGGCTTCAGGGCTGTGGCATGGGCTTCCAGCCCATGCGTCGTGATGAGATGGACGATGCACGAGGGCAGCGGGGTTCGCGTT